>JAIEMU010000207.1 GCA_019751895.1 Sphingobacteriaceae bacterium
ACGCTCTTCCGATCTAATTTCCTCACCTTGCGGATTTTCAATCCCATCTTCAAAATCCGATAAATCAAATTTTTCACGATAGGCATATGCTGATACAGTTTTCTGTAATCCAAATGAAGTCGCCAACAATTTTTTTAGTTTAGTGGCTTGGTGAAATAATTTACCTTTATCTTCATTTTTTAACCATATTACCAAATCACATCCAGAATCATCATTCATCAATGCTGAATTAAATTGATGTGTTTGGTAGATGTCAACCTGGGGGAAATGTTGCATTAATTTATTCCCAAAACCAACTACAGCGCTACATCCATCCACAACTTGACTAAGTTCTGTAAGTGTTGTAGTTAAATTGTTGCCATCCACAAGCTTAAATAGCATAAACATTGCTGATGATGTTTTATCTTCGATAATTCCAGTTTGATATTTGTTCATTTGCTTTCACCTACTTAACTAATAATAATTAATAAATTTCAAAACCATACCTATATATAAAATAATTTTATGCAACAAGATTATTTTTAATCAATTGAGTAATTTCATCTTGTTTAAATTGAGACACAAATTTAATCTTTAATTGACCACCAAAAAACTTTTCTGCGTGCTTAATTTTAAATTTTTCCTCTTCACGTAAAGAATGTGAATCATCAATATCTTTTGTTTCAATAATGAAATGTAACTTTTTTTGACCATTTTTCATTTTCACAACATAAGCAAAATCTGGTGAATATGTCGCGCCTCCAGATACAGGGATTTTTATAGAATTTTTTGGAATTTTGGTAAAAACCACAACTTCCTCTATTTCATCCTGAATATTCTTTTTTTCTAATGGCGAATCATAAAACAAATCATTAAAATAATAACTATCCGCAACTTTGTCATTAGAATAGAGTAGCCCAATATTTCCAGCACCTAAACTTTCAATTGGACTACCATCAACATTAGTAAGTTTAGTCGGGTGAATATTATTTGAAATACGCTTATATTCGATAGCAAAATTACTTATCGCATTTTGCATAAGGAAGAAATCAAATTTTTGTTTTAAATTTCTTATCGTTTTGCTATTAAGCGAATCATTTATATTTACATTTGCTTCAATTAATGAACGATGTAGCGTGATTAAATTTACTTTTAAGGCAGCAGCTAACTCTTTCAAAAAATCAGAATATTTCATTGTCGAAAATTGTTTTAACATTCTATTTTCTACACTTCCAATATTTTTGGAATACGCAGCACCATCTTCAAAAACAATCTGTGATGAATTTAGATTAATACCCTCTACTATCAATTGATTTTGAACGTCTTGCAAAAACTGAGTAAATAATTGTTTAAAATGATTTTCATCATCAAATTTATATTCCAATATTACTTTTTCATTGATTTTTTCCCAAAGCTCTTTTAACTCCTGATATTTTTCTATTCGAATAGTCACATTCTTTTTAACATCAGTAGATTTTCTAATTTTATTCGAATCAACACCTTGAAATATCATTGGAAAAACTTCTTTTATATAATCGTAGCCACCTTCTTTAAATTTATTACTTCGAGTTATTACATTATTCTTGTCTAAATAATCTAATAACTCTTCTTCTGTAGAATCATATTTTTCACAGATGATTTTTATCATCTGCGAGGTTAAACCATCAAAATTATCTTCAACAGAGAGAGCACCAGATTTTTGATTAATCTCATTTACCAATTTATCAACAAAATCGCTTTCAGTAAAATCAACAAAGTAATTTAGATAAAACTGTTCATCTTTTACTCGATTACCATATTCATTAACAGGTAATCTTAACCCACGCCCAACCTCTTGGAGTTTGGATATTTCGCTACCACTACTCCGAAGCTTACAAATTTGAAATACATTAGGATTATCCCATCCCTCACGCAATGTCCACTTAGAAAAAATAAACCGCCTAGGATTATCTAGTGAGAGCATAGATTGTTTATCATGTAAAATTTCATTAATTTCTTTTTCAATTTGTTCATCTTTTTCGCTATTATCTTGTGAAAAATAACCGGCATGGGATTTTGATAAATCAGTTAATGTTTTTTCAAGATACGCTCTATAAAAATCATTGGTTTCAGTCTGTAATAGCTCTTCAATTTCTGCTTTTATATAGCGTTCAGTTATATTACGTAGATAGCCATTAGCACCACGATATTCTTCAATATTATCAATAAAAAACAACGTAATTGGTTTTATTTTTATTTCACGAGTTAAAAGTTGCTTCTCAATAATAAAATGCTGTCTAATAGCTTGTTGAATCATGGTTTCTTGAAGTTTTTCAGCATATGAATATGGGTTTAACTTATCCCCTTTTTTTAGTTCTAAACCATTTGATAATACCACAATACTTTTATTTAAACTATCGATTACTAGATCTTTCATTTCAGGATGAATAGCACTCATCGAAGCAGATTTGGTTAATTTAACTATTTTACTTTTAGATTTTTCAATTAATTCAAAGCTAGCCTCACTGCCATCCGAATCGATAAACTTAACTATCGCATCTTTGTTATCGCCTATTTCAGCAATATAACCAATAACCCCCTTCACCAAGTTATCCTTAAATGAATCTACCGCAGTTAGTTGATAAATTAAATTATGATAGTCCTTAACTTGTTTCTTAACTATTTTATCGGTAAAAATATCTTTGCTTTTAATTTCTTTCTCTGGGAATGTAGCACCGTATCGAAGAATAAACTGTGGATTTAATAATTTAATATTTTCCCACGCTTTATTTTTTGTGTCATATTTATGTGGTTCATCCATAACCATAAATGATCTAGTGGCAGATATAGCATCAACAGGTACTATATATTTATCAAATATTTCTTTATCAAAGCTTTTCTTTAAGGTATCAGAATTTAACATCCCTGAATTTATAATCAACACCTGAATACTATTTTTTTCATAGTTACCTGCATTTACAAATGACGAAATAGCTGATGGGATATAGGATTTTTTGGCTTTATTCTTTTTTTGACTTTCTAAGATATGCAGATTAATTGTTTTATTATAATCTTTTTTGAAATGTTCACGACTAGACTCTGATTTAAGAAAATCAACAGTTCCAGCTTTAATAGATAAAGTTGGTACAAGGATAATAAATTTAAATATTCCAAAGTTTTTATTTAGTTCAAATATTGTCTTAGTATATGTATAAGTTTTCCCAGTTCCAGTTTCCATCATAATATCAATTATATTACTTTTTATATCAGCATTTAGCTCGATATGATTATTTCCTTGAGATTTTCTAATATTACCCGCATAGTTTAAATCACTTAAGAAATCAAATTCAGGATTAATATAGTTTTTATCAATAGCCAGAGCTTCTTTAAGTTTTAGATTTTCAAAAACAGCAATAGTGCTCTCTACTGCACGAGTTTGATGAGTCAGATTTTTCTCAAAATTAAATCCCTTCATCTTAATACCTCGTCACAAAATCGATATCAATATTTTTTTTATTAGAATATGACTTAATATTTTCTGCAAGCTCTCTAATCCTAGCACTCTCAAAATGATAGCCAAAGCAAATAATTGAACTTGGACTAAAACTATGTTCAGTATCAATCATCGTTAATAATGCTTTTAAATTTGTAGAACTAAAATCTTTATCCATTAAGTATAATGTGCCACCACCATAATATGCAGTATATCCTTCCAAATCGATAGATTCTAAATCATGCGTAAGCGCAATACCATCATAAGTTTTCCAAGTGATCAGTAAAGATTTTATGTCATCCTTTGATAATTTACCAGCATCAAACAAAGTTTGCGTATTATCAAATTTTTCAGCTTCAAAATTATAATCTTCCCAAATAGGTGTAGTTTCAAAAGTTTTAAAAGTATTTTGGGTTTTACAACGCTCTAATCTGTCTATTTCAGTTTGGTTTTCTTGCGTATCTAGTTCTTGTTTAAGTTTTAATATTTGTTCATCAAGATTGGTATTTAGTTTTTTTGCTGCCCGTAATAACCTTTCTTTAGTTATTTCAAAAATCGTTGGCTCTGCTTTTAGCTCATTTTTAACAAAATCATAAGCAGTTTTATTTTTCTTTTCATCAATTTGCTCTGGTAATTGCACGAGGATATATTTGCGATTACCACCATCTTCGGCATTGAGTTGCATCACCGCATCACCTGTTGTTCCACTACCAGCAAAAAAGTCGAGGATTAATTCAGAATGCGTATTTGCAACCAATAGAATTCTTTTAATTAGCTTACTTCCTTTAGGATTATCAAAAACACCCTTTCCTACTAACTCTGCTAACTCTTCATTATTTGAGTGCGTATGACCTACTTCATCATATTTCCATAATGATCCTACTGTCAGCCCCTCTTTAACTTCGGATAAATAAGTTTTTTTATCAACACCACCATTTGAATTAAAATATAATTCACCATCATGATATAGTTTTTGGATTTTATCTTTTGAATATATTGGATATCTTCCATTTGGAGGGCTCCAAATCTTTCCATTTAAAAATGTGATTTTATAATTATTGCTTTCAGTTCCGCTCTTAGCGTGAAGGGGTGTTGCTTTCCAAGGTCCTTTTGGGTCATTATCTTTATTTTTATAATCTTTATCCTGCTTGTCCGTTCGTGGAAGTAGCCCTATATTAAAATTATTTTTATTTTTTGCATAAAATAGGATTGGTTCGTGTTGATTAGATACATATTTTGCATCATTTGAAGTAGTATACTTTGAATTCCAAATTATTTCACTAACAAAATTCTCTTCACCAAACACCTCATCCATCAACAATCTAAGTTGTGCTACTTCATTATCATCAATACTAACAAAAATCACACCATCATCTCTTAATAATTGTTTAGCGATATATAAGCGTGGATACATAAAGGTAAGCCAAGCACTATGGCTATTGCTCTTTTGTTTGGTAAAATCTAAAATCCGCTTGGCTTTGTCAGTATCAACTCCGGTTAACTCCTGTAACTGTGCTACAGTAAATTTTCTATCATCATTATAAACAAAGCCATCACTTCCAGTGTTATAGGGTGGGTCGATGTAAATCATTTTTACTTGTTCATGGTAAGCATTAACTAGGTGTTTTAGTACTTCTAAATTATCACCTTTTATTAGCAAATTTTCAGAATTGATATTTTCGGGTTTGGCATTATGGCTCTCATCAGCTTTGAGTAAGGTGGTTGCTGGATCACTCGCCAAAAGTCTAGCATAGCTTTTACCCAACCAATCAAGCCCATAGCTTTCAGTAGAAAAGTTGATTTCTTTTTTGGTTAAGTTATTTTTAAACTTTTCTAATTGAAAATTACCATCTTTATCAAAACAGTGTGGAAAATGTTGTTTTAGCTTCGCTAAATCATCATTCACTGGTTTTATATTATTGGTTACAATTGACACTCTATCCATAAATCTCACCCATCTAAATTAACTTATTATGTACAATATTAACTAACACCAACAGTATTTATTTACCAAAAAACTCTGCGGGATTCGCCAAGCGTGAAAGCGCTTCACCAACTAACACCCCATCATAACCAAGTTCAATTGCAGCTAAAGCTTGCTCACGGGTTTTTAAACCCGACTCCGCAACTTTAACTACTCCAGTAGGGATTAATTTAATCAATTCAGCGAATTGATCAGGGTGCATGGTGAAATCATTTAAATCACGTTGATTAACCCCGATCACATCGGCATTTGCTTGTAAAGCAATTTCTAATTCATTTGGATTATGTACTTCAACCAAAACTTCCAAACCAAAGGCATGAGCCAATTTCGCCATTTCAAGCGTTTTTTCTTTAAGCACATGCACAATTAATAAAATCACATCCGCACCATTCGCCGCCGCTTCGGCAATTTGCGGTGGAGTTAACATGAAATCTTTACATAACACAGG
>JAIEMU010000150.1 GCA_019751895.1 Sphingobacteriaceae bacterium
AGAAATTTTAAAGATTAAGTCCATAATTCAAGAAACTTATGTTGACTAAATTATAATTTTCAAAAATATTAAACTCTCTCCGTTTGTTAAGCGTAGCGTTGCTACGGATTTTAAATAAAAAGTGGCTGCTAACTACCCAACAAACAAAAAAGCCAAACAGTTTTAATTGTTTGGCTTTTTATCTTCATAAAAATAAACACTAATTGATATCCTTAGCTAAACTTTCTATCCAGTTTTGAAACATATTTTGTTCAATTTCGATTACGTTCTTTGCATGTTGCTCCCAATCTGTTGAAAAATGATGTAATTGATGCAGCATTTCAGCCAAATGACCTTCTTCTTCCAAAATGATAGATTTCACATTTACTTTGCTTTTCGCCTCATCTAAAGCTGATTGATAAATAGGGTACAATTCATCGGCACGCACTTCAATGGCATACGTTACAAACAAATAGGCGGCAAATTTCAACTCATAGCCTGATAAATTAAAATGCTTTTTCAAATATCTACAAACTTCTACGTCCAAAGCATTCAAGTAAAATTTGGTATGATTTGGAGCTAACAATTCGTCATTTGAATAAGTTTTACACATCGAATCATCAATTTTTGCGATTTGTTTTTTCAGATAGTAGGCATGTCTATGTTCCTCAGCAGCATGTTTCAAAATCAATAAAGTAACGGATTCTTTATGTTCCGAAGCAGATATTTTTTTAGCCCCTGCATTTTCCATATAAGAAAGCGTGTTCAACCACTTTGCATGCATCAAATTATCGCTTACTATTTTCGTTAATACGTTGTTAATTTGCATTTTATATTTCGTTTAAAGCTTGTTTAATAGATTGATAAATGTAAGACAAATCTTCATTTGAAATGACATAAGGCGGTAAAATATAAATGATATTTCCCAACGGGCGCAACACGATTCCTTTGGATAAGAAAAACAAATAAAGTTTATCTCTCAAACTGCTCAAATAGGACGTATTTTCGTTGGTTTGCCATTCGATAGCGAGAATAGTCCCCTTCAATCGAACTGACTTTACCTTTGGATGCGCTTCGATTTCTAATAAAAATTCTTGATGTTGTGCTTCTATTCTTTTTAAGTTTTGCTTCGTTTTTTCATCTAGCAAAATATCTAAACTTGCCAAAGCTGCCGTACAAGCCAAAGGATTGGCAGTAAAAGAATGCCCATGGTACAAGGTTTTCAGTTTATCATCGCTCAAAAAAGCGTCAAATATTTTAGCATTGCAGGTCGTTACGCCCAAAGGCATCGTTCCGCCTGTTAACCCTTTGCTTAAACAAAAAACATCAGGCGATTGAGTCAATTGTTCGCAAGCAAAATAAGTCCCCAATCGTCCAAAACCCGTCATTACCTCATCGGCAATGCAGATTATTTCGTGTTTTTTACACGTAGCAATCAGTTCATCCAAATATTTTGCTTCATACATCAACATGCCTGCTGCCCCTTGCACCAAAGGCTCAAAAATAAAACAAGCGAGTTCGGATGCAACGCTTTCAATTTCTGTTTTTAGGGATTCAATATTTTCTGCAGTAGGCAAATCCACAAAAACGACCTCAAACAAAAGAGACTCAAAAGCATCTGTAAAAATACTTCTCCCACTAACCGACATGGCACCAAAAGTATCTCCATGATAAGCATTTTTAAAGGCTAAAACTTTCTTACGCTTTGTGTTTTCGTCTCGATTGCTAAAAAATTGCAAAGCCATTTTCAGCGCTACTTCCACCGCCGTAGAACCATTATCGGTATAAAAAACTTTATCCTGTTGAGCAGGCAACAAAGGCAACAAGCGCTCTGCCAGCAAAACTGCTGGTTCATGCGTAAAACCCGCAAAAATAACTTGTTCCAAGGTGTAAAGCTGTTCAGAAACTTTTTGGGCAATATGCGCATTGGCATGTCCATGAATACTTACCCACCACGACGAAACGGCGTCAATATATTTATTTCCTTCCTCATCAAAAAGATACACACCTTCGCCTTTTACGATTGGCAAATGAGGCAAAGCATTTTTCATTTGCGTATAAGGATGCCAAATTACTTTTTTATCTCGTGTTTGTAAATTTTCCATTATTGAAAATGTTTATTTATTAAATCCACCACCGTTTTATCAGTTTTAAAAGTCACCAAATCACTCATTAAAGTAGAAAGCGATTGCCATCTAAAACTTTGTTCAGAGCCTTCCGAAAAATCAAAAGGAGTGTTTTTAAAGTCTAATTTCAAATCATCTTTGGCTTCCACTAAATAATACACACTAATAATTTGACTTTCATTGAAAGATGATTTTTCGTAAAAATCGGTCGTATAAAAATGTGATAAAATCTCAATCTCAACATTACATTCTTCCATAAATTCGCGTTTCAAAGCATCTATCAATCCCTCTCCTATTTCTACTCCACCACCAGGAAATTTTGTGAAAAATCGCCCTTTTTCATGCTCATCGCTCAATAATATTTGTTGGTTTTTATTGATTAAAAGACCATACACTCGTACATTAAAATAACTCATCGATAAAATGTTTTTGATTTTTGATTACATTCTCTAAATTCCACTGCACAACTTTTTCAAATGGTTGTTGACGCATTTCACAATTTTTCAATGTACAATAACGGCAGCATTGGGGCAAACATGGATCTGCATGTATAAAAAATTCGATTTTTCGCTCTGTATGCGCATTCACCAAATCGTCTAAATCCGAAATTTCTTGGTGAACTTGATTAAGATTAAAATAATACGGCAAAGTAATATGACAATCTATATGTAAATCAGCTCCATATTGCTGTGCTCTCAAATTATGAATATCTATCCAATTATTGGTTCTTTTTTCTTGAAGGATAAGTACAATATCTTCAACCAATTTAAGGTTGCTTTCATCCATCAACCCCCCAATCGACTTACGAATTAATGTATAAGCATTATAACTAATGTAAGCTCCTAATGCAATTGAAATCACACTATCTAGCCAATAAAGAGTGGTCAATTGAATGACAATTAAACTTACAAACAAGCCCACACTCGTTATCGCATCTGTGTACAAATGCTTTGCGTCGGCTTCTAAAGTAATAGAATGATTTTTTCTCGCTACTTGCATTAGATAATAAGCAACTATAGCATTTACCATCCCTGTGAAAATAATGATAAACGCACCTTGATATAATTCTCGAATATCTTCTGGATAAATTAAATTATAACTTGCCTTAAAAATAATAACTAACCCAGCTATACCAATTAAAAGACCTTCAATAAACACCGAAAAAAATTCAACCTTTCCATGCCCATAGGGATGATTTTGGTCTTTTGGAACAGTAGATAAATAAATGCTATACAACGCAAAAGCGCTCGCAATCACATTAACAATGCTTTCGGCAGCATCAGTAAGAATCGCATTAGACTGAGTAATAAAGTAGGCGAAAAATTTAACCAACATTAATACAATACCAACTACTAAAGATATTAAAATCGCTTTTTTCTGTGGTTTCATTTCTATTTTATGAGCGACAAAAATACAGTTAAAGGCAATAATTTCATTATAAAAAACATTTTTTATTGTCTTTATGAGATACTTTATATATTTGTTAGCTAATCAAAATAAATTATGACTTTTTTATCCAACAGAATTAATAATCTTTCAGAATCTCAAACCATTAAAATGGCCAAAATGGGCCGAGAATTGAGTGCTAAAGGCATCGACATTATCAACCTAAGTTTTGGCGAACCTGATTTTTTCACACCAGATGTAGTAAAACAAGCCGCAAAAAAGGCTATTGACGAAAATTATTCTTATTACACCCCCGTTTCAGGCTATCCAGATTTAAGAAAAGCCATTGCCGAAAAGCTAAAACGAGAAAATGATTTGGATTACAGTTTCGAACAAATTGTAGTTTCTACAGGTGCTAAACAAAGTTTAGCAAACGCAGTAATGTGTTTAGTAAATCCTGGCGAAGAGGTAATTGTGCCTACACCCTATTGGGTTTCTTATTCTGAAATGATAAAACTAGCCGAAGGCGAAACTGTTTTTATAGACGCTTCTGTTGAAAATAATTTCAAAATCTCTGCCAAACAATTAGAGGCAGCCATTACACCTAAAACAAAATTATTCATGTTTTCATCGCCTTGCAACCCAACTGGCTCCGTATATTCTCATGAAGAATTGGCCAATTTAGTTGCCGTTTTTGAAAAACATCCAAATATTTACATCATCTCGGATGAAATATACGAACATATCAATTTTGTAAACAAACATGCCTCTATCGCATCATTTCCAAGCATCAAAGATCGTGTGATTATCATTAATGGATTTTCAAAATCTTACGCAATGACAGGCTGGAGAATTGGTTACATGGCCGCAAATAAAGAAATTGCATCTGCCTGCGACAAATTACAAGGTCAAATTACTTCAGGCACTTCTTCCATTGCTCAAATGGCAGCACTAAAAGCCTACCAATCGGGCTTAGAAACTGTTTTGCAAATGAAAGAAGAATTCAAAAAACGTAGAGATACCGTTTACAATTTATTGAAAGAAATACCTAATATTAAAGTAAACCTTCCTGATGGAGCTTTTTATTTTTTCCCTGAAGTGAAAAATTACTTTGGAAAAAGCTACAACAATGAAACCATACACAATGCAGAAGATTTATGCCTTTATCTTCTAAACAATGCTCACGTTTCTACAGTTACTGGCGAAGCTTTTGGAAATCCAGATTGTATTCGTTTATCTTATGCTGCATCTGAAAAGGTTTTAGTAGAGGCTGTAAGTAGAATTAAAAATGCTTTAGAAAAATTAAGTTAAATACTTAATTTTTCTAAACTAAATTAGTTTAGTTCCGTATTTTTGCGAAATGGATAAAAACATTTCGCATTTTTTTTTCACTGCCAAAAACTTTGATTTTGAAAAAGTAGCCCTTGAAATTTTCAAACATCAAGCGCAAAATTGTGTGGTTTACAAACAGTTTATCGAAAATCTAAATATTGATTTTAATACCATCCAAACCACACAAGAAATTCCTTTTTTACCCATTAGTTTTTTCAAATCTCACACTGTTTTAAGTAGCGAGAAACCTATAGAAATTACTTTCCTGAGCTCTGCAACTACTGGAACCATACAAAGCAAACACCATGTAACTGATGTTTCTTTGTACGAAAAAAGTTTCCAATTGGCATTTAAACAATTCTATGGAGAAATAACCGACTATTGCATTCTAGCACTTCTACCCTCTTATTCTCAAAGAGAAGGTTCTTCGCTAATTTACATGGTTAACAATTTAATTTCCGAAAGTAAAAATCCACAAAGTGGCTATTTTTTATACAATCACGACGAACTACACCAAACGCTAATTTCATTAAAAAATCGTTCACAAAAAACAATTTTAATTGGCGTAACTTATGCCCTACTCGATTTTATCGAACAACATTCCATTGATTTTCCTGAACTCATCGTAATGGAAACCGGAGGAATGAAGGGCAAAAGAAAGGAAATGGTTAGAGAAGAATTACACGAAATTTTAACCAATGGTTTTGGTGTAAAAAATATACATAGCGAATACGGAATGACCGAATTATTATCCCAAGCTTACTCTTTAGGAAATGGAATTTTTGAATGCCCTAGTTGGATGAAAATTCTACTTAGGGACACCAACGACCCTCTTAGTTTAATCAAAAACACCCAAACCGGTGGCATAAATGTAATTGACTTAGCAAACATAAATAGCTGTTCATTTATTGCCACCCAAGATTTAGGAAAATCATACCCAGATGGAACTTTTGAAGTTTTAGGCCGTTTTAGCGACGCAGATATTAGAGGCTGTAACTTATTGGTACAATAATTAAATCAATCGATTGTCGAAACTAAAAGACTTAATGTC
>JAIEMU010000048.1 GCA_019751895.1 Sphingobacteriaceae bacterium
AGAAATTTTAGCATTGCTGCATAAAAAGACTGATAACTTAATTGATGTTTATAGAGATCGAAAATTTGCCAGTCCCCACGCAGTCAATCTGGCGTGGCGCTGCTTGAGCTCATACCAACACATCAAGCAATCTGAGCAAACTTATATAATTTTTGACATTGATAACATCAGTGTTGAAAAAGTAAAGTTGCTTTTTAGAAATAAATTTTTTACACCAAATTTTTTCATTTACGAATATAGCAACAATAAGCAGTGTTATACCCTACAAGTCTTTATTTTGCTTGATACTTATAAAATCACGGAGAATTTTATAAAAAAATATAAACAATTTTGCTATTTGTTTGGTAGTGATATCCAGTATCAAATAAAAACCGGGATCCATAAAAATCCCGCATTTTCAGGATATGAAAATATCATTCTTGATGAGCAAAATCTTAAAATCATTAATAAAAATCATGTCGGTTTTATTCATTCTAGAGTTCATAATTTTAATGATTTGTTTGATAAATTTGAACGGGCTAAATATTTTGAAAATCTACCAAATATTGAAAATAATTTAACTGCTTTAAATAGCATTTATGATGCAACTAATCAACAAAATTTAGCTGTAGAAAATAATAATTTAACAATCAAAATTAAAGCAATGGCAGATGTAAAACCAATTAAAAAATTAACCAAAAATAAAGAAATTGGCACTCGAAATATTACGTTATTTAATAAAACAAGAGAAATTGTTTATAGTCTTTGTGATAAGAGTTTAGATAATATTTTACATCTCGCAAAAAAAATTAATTCTGAATTTAAAACTCCTCTGAAAGCGGCAGAAGTGATAAATACAGCGTCGAGCATTTACAAGTTTATTACTGAAAAGTTTAGTAAAAATAAAGTTGACCCATACTCTGATTTTCAACGTTTACGGAGCATTGAGGTAAGAAAACAATCAGCGATTTCAAAAATCGAAATGGCGATTCTTTTGCTAAACCGAAAAGATAAAAATATTAGTTTATCTGCAATCAAAAGCCTAACCGGACAGAATATAAGGACAATTAGAGATAATTTTAATGCTGCATTATTAGCAGCCGAGAGCTATGAGAAAAATAAACTTAAAAGTGAACTACGGCAAGAAAAATTGGCAGAACAAGAATTTAAAAAGTTGGTTAGTGGTGTGTTTAATAAACCGATCCGAAAACGGAAAAGTAGAAGTAAAGCCTTGGTAAAACCTGCACCCATTGAGAATTTAGAAGTCAATAAAGTAGTGGTGCAAGGAATTGATTGTTTAATGCCAAATTTTGATACAAGTTGCGATTTTATTTTTAATAATTAATTTTAAGGAGATGAGATGTTTAAAGAATACGAAACAGAGCAAAAAAATATATTAAGTTATGTTGAACAACGACTTGATGAAATACAAGCAGTTGAAATTTTGGATTTAAAAACTGCATATGACATGATAGAAGAGTGTGATTATTTAAATAATTATTTGTGCTCAATTTTTGAAATAAGCGCAGAGGTAAAAAAACTAACTAAAACCATTTTAAGAAATTCAAAGATTTTACAAATTGGTTTATTAAAACAACAAAAACATTTAGAACAGGATAATAAATTTTAGCAAAATTAATCTAAATGGATGGCACTAAATAGGTGCTTTTTTTTATATTTTAGACTTGTCAAAATTTTAAAAAAAGTAGCAGGGCTCCGCAGGACGAAAGGGCATAACGTAGTTATGCGGATAGTGAGTTTTCCCTTAAAAGGGAAACAACATCAATCTAAGCATAAAAAAATACAATAAACATAAATTTATAAAACAGGGGTATATTTTATAAAAAATACATAATAGGAGCAAAACATATGAAAAATATAGCGATATATCGGGAAGCGAGACATGGCAAAAAAATAACACAAGTAAGTAGCGAAAATCACTTATATAATATGCAAGAATATACTAATCAAAATAGTAAATTAAACCCAAATATTAATAATGAAAACACATTGATTTACGTAAAAGATGGTGAGTTAGTTAAAAAACAATTTATCCGCAATGGTGAAAATGTTGATTTAATAGCATTTTTTAAGGATAAAGAGTTGTTAATCGATAAAAAGGCCAGGGATGATTATAAAGCACATAAAACAGCTCAAAAAGCGGCAAATCCAACCAAAAAAATAAGAACGGTATTACAATCAAAAAATTTAAAGCGTGAATTTGGCATATTTCTGGGCGGTGATAAAATTATAGGAAATAAAGAAGATTTTGAAGCTAAAATAGTTAAATCAACTCTTGCAATATTGCAAAAAAAGGGATTAGATAAGCGCAATTTAATAAGTATAACGGTTCATTTTGACGAATCCACCCCACACGCGCACATAACACATAACGATTATAGTTTCGAGCACCACACAACTAGCCAGGAACACAATAAAATAAGATATGTCGATGGATTAGATAAAACAGAACTACGTAAATTAAATTGTGATAATTTTGCGGGATTTCAGGACATTGTAGCAAAAGAAATGAGCATGTCAAGGGGTAAGGTAGGCAGCCGAGCAAAACACAAAGAGAAAGCCCAGCATTACGCCGAATTAAGCGAAATAAATAAAAATGTTGGTTTATTAAATAGACAAATTACCGATGCAAAAAATGAAGTTGAAAAACATAAAAAAATAATCTCTGAATATTCTAATAGAATTGAAATTTTAAAACAAAAAAATAGAAATTTGGAAAATGATAAAAACGGATTTTTAGAGGCTTTTAAATTTACAACTTTACAAGTTGACAGATTTGAAGAAAACTTACAAACATTATTTGCAGCCTTGGGTTTAGATGGCATAAAAAACACAATAAAAACCCTCAAAGATGATGTAAAGGTTGAATATAGCGAAATGAGGGAAAAACTTAAAAAATCAGGTATTGCAACGCAGGCTGATTATATGCAACTGAAAAAACATTATGAGGAGGTAAAAAAAAATTATGATTTGTTATTAACAAAACAATTAACAAGAATTGTTGATAACGAAAAAAAGAATAAGCAACTTAACAATTTAAGCAATATAAGCTTGTAAATTATGGAAGTTCCATACTCTGCTATAGATCCTTTAATTTATTGCTCAGACTTTTTTATTTCTCTACCCTTAACCCCAGGGAATGGGGCGCTCTTCGCTCAGAAATTATTTTATACATTTTTAGCTTGTTTAATTGTGTGCCATGTCTAAAATAATCAAAGGGTCAGCAAACCCCTTGGGACCGTTGCGAGAGACACACTCACTATGATATACAAAATACCCCCTAAAAATGATTTAAAATATTTTGGGTTAATTTAGAGGTGAGTTTAAAAAATAAAATTATTTTCATTTATTTTTAAAAAATAATTTGATATCAATTTTAATGAAAATATATCAATTTATAATGAAATTGATTGTTTATAGTGATGTGATTGTTTGTTAGATTTTAAAAACGAATTTTGGCAGAATTTTCACTGTTGCTTTTTACAACATTAAAACACGCAGACGTGCAAAAACCCTGAACGACAAACTTGACTTTCAGAAATATTGCATGATAAAATATAAACTTGGAAAAAATAAACCGTAAATTTATTTATTTTCAAGTTTTTTACTGATTTATAATTTTTCACTTTTTAAAGGAAGACTATAAACAAATCAGTTCTTTAACTCAGAACTAGATTATATCCGATTTCTTCAAAAAGTGCAAATTTTTATAAATATTTTTTTAAATATCAAATAATTACAGTATGTTATAAATTTCATATAAATATAAACTGTAGTAAATTTATAGAAAGCACACCATGTTAGAAAACTCAACAAGTACAAATTCTTTGGCCCTGGGATTAAATGTTTATATAACCGTGAAAGGTTATTTAGCAAAGGAAGATTTGAAGCACACCACTATCAATTACAATAAAGCTGATTTATTAAAATTGATTGCAAAACACGAAGAGCTAAATCTTATCAATGATAGATTAATGCACCAAAATTTTTCTACTAAGCCGTATATGTACTTAACCTTGCAATTTTTCATTAGTAAATTTTTTGTTAAAGAGCTACCATATCAAGAATTTGAAAAATTTGAAAAGCCAACCACGCTGCCAAAAACAGTTAAATATTTTAATTTACATGATTTTCTGTATGTACTAAATGATATTTTAAATACAAACTTCAGTATTGATAGATTGTATGAAGAAATTAAAAACTATTTGACAATCGAATATTCAAAAAAAATTAAAAAACTGTCCTCAACTAAAATAAAACCCCAAACAAGAATCCGGGCATTGGATAAAAAATACGAGCTGGATTTAGATTTAATCAACTTGGAACAAGATTTTGTTAGTCCAAAAATATTTTGGTTGTCACTTCGTTTTATTCTGGATCATAAATTAAAATTGGAAATTACAAAATTTGAGAAAAAAGCCAAAATGATGTTGGTCAATAATTTATCAAGAGATTTAAATTTTTATGATGTAGATTATACAGTTAAATGCCTAAACGAGTTTTTAACAATTAATCCAAAGCTAGCAAGTTAATTTCTGAGAAATAGACTGAGTTTTATATAAAAATAACCTAAAATAAATTTTAAAATGAGGGGGTTAAAAATGTAACACCAATAACCACAATTCTACAAAATAATTATAATTAATACAAGATGTTAATTATAAATAAATCTTAAAAAATAGTATTAAGTGATTAATTAAAATCACTAAAATTTAAAAGGAAATAAATATGAAAAAAAATTTAAAAGTATCGTTCACTAAAAGCATTAACTCAACAATGGCACCTCTTTTTGGGGTTTCAGATATAAACAATTTAGATAATCTTACAAAAACAGATTTAATCCCTCTTACTCTTAATAAAGATAACACTCTAAATGTGCCAAGTAATGTAAATAAATTGTATCTTAGTTTTAATTTAATAGTTCATAATGACTGGAAAAAACCACATTCAATTAATGGTGATATTGACTATTATAAAACTGTGTGTAAATTTACAAAAATGTATCAAGAAAAATTTGGTTTAACAGAATTAGCAGCAAAATATAATAAAACTTTTTTAGGTTTAATTACACATCTTTGTATGTTTCCAATACAGCCAACTTTTACAGAAATAAAGGTTAGCAATAATGAAAATGTTAGTTTAAATATGGATGGAAAAATAAAAGCAATTGAAGATGGCTTAAATGGGGGTGCTTCTTTAAAAATTGAGTTATTAGTTAAAGCAAATGATATTAAAGCTTTGTTGGATAAATCTGAATTAACTACAAGTAGCAATTATCCAGAAAGATTATTCTTTAGTGATTTAACTATAAAATCAGTTATTTGTAAAACTGTAATTAACTCATTTTATGCTGGAAAAAAGATTAATGAATACTTAAAAAATCTTAATAAATACTGTCAAGATTTAGAGCAAGATAAACTTGATAGAAAAGAAGCGGATTTTATAATTTCTTCGTTTATAGCAGGAAATGTTTTTGAATTCGAAACAAACTAATAAATTTTATAGGAGGTAAATTATGAGTGTTATATAAATGAAAAATCCTTGCTAAAGGGTTTGCAAGGATTTTTACAGGACTTAATGAAAACATTAATTTAGTTGTTTGTTGGTAGCACACAACTATTAAATTCAATTTGTTTAAAAGTAAAATATTATAGCATATAAGCAATGAGTATTAAGACAGATTAAGTCCTTTTATTAAAAAATAATTTAAAAGGAAAATACAATGACAGAATTAGTTTATAGTTATTCAAGAGCGGACGCAATTCGAAATGGAG
>JAIEMU010000024.1 GCA_019751895.1 Sphingobacteriaceae bacterium
TTGTGCCTGAAAAAGAAATCGAAACTGAAGTTAAACATAACGATGATTCAACTGACGACAAAATTCAGAAAGCGAGAGAAAATGTAATGAAATTGCGAGATATGACCATGAGAATGCGTAGTGCAGGGGGCTTGCAAGAGTTAGAAAATGAACCAGCTTATAAACGCAAACAAATGCAGTTAGAACAAATTCAACATTCTTCTCAGTCGCATGTATCTAGATTTACTTTGACAGATGAAAATGGACAAACGGAAATTAAACAAAACAATTCCTTTTTACACGACAATGTAGATTAGGGATTTATTAATCAATTTTTTTTTAAAAAAAAGGAAGTAATTGAGAATATTACTTCCTTTTTTCGTTTAAAAACAGTTCGCCTCTTTTTATAGCACTATCAAATCATCACCAAAAAACAACCTAAGACTACCAACAACCAAGATTTGTAAAAAAATGTTAAATAAAATTTTAAAAGTTATTTTTTTATGATTTACTTTGGGCTAGTTTTCAAAAAATTACATAATTATGAAAAATAGATTTTATTTCTATTACGCCCTAGCTTTAGTTTTTTTGAGTTTTGCTGCACAGGCGCAAACTGTTGCCAAGCATCTAATTAAGCCAGGGGTGGCTGTGGATTTAAGCGTTAATTATAGTGGGAAAGCAAACCCTCCGCTTGAGATGCAGTATTCTAATGTTAAAACGCTTATCAATAGGGGGGAGTATGCCGCAGGTCTTTCAACATTCAACGGTGAAATATATTGCATGACGAGCTCTGATTACACATTACATAAGTTGAAAAATAGTACTAAATCGGATAAATATTTTACAGGTAATGACTGGACTCCCGTTGTTATGCCGAAAATGAATATTGTTCCTAAGAATCAGATGGGTAGTCTTAGGCCTCCATTTGTAGTTTATCCTAGTGGGGGACTGCTCACATCAGTTTCTCACCTGCCATTTTTGAATAAATATGATTCGGAGGGTAAAAAGCTTTTTGAACCACAACCAATCCCGAATTATGATATTTTTGCCAGATATTCTCGAAATGGCGATATTAAAGATGCTTGGTTTGATTATTCAAGTAAGATGGAAATAGATAACAACGGTAATGTGTATGTTCTTGAAAACGCTGAGAATGACAAAAAACGTATTCGTCGAGTTTCTGCTGATGGAACGGTAACTACTGATTTGGATTTTTCAGACTATCCGTACTTCATACCAGTTGAAATGAGAGACTTCCAACCTGCTGGAATGACGTTGGATCCAGCAACTGGAGTGATATATGTATTTGATGCTTCAAAATGTAGAGTATATAAGATTGACCCTTCTAGCAGTAGGAATACTCTTCCAAATATATCGAAATTTTTGGAGCCCTTTCATCTGAATGTTGTACCGTATGATTATTCTGCTGGACTGAATCAGACTGGAGTTTCAAGGATAAATCAGATACGGTGGTATGATGGGGCACTGTATCTGGTAGAAGAAAAATATTCATCGTGCGGTTGGGTTTGTGACAGCAAGATAGCAACAACTTTTCGGAAAGTGACACCTAATGGCATAGTAAGCACTCTTTTTACGCTAAAAAATGATTTTTCATGGCCAGAGGATTTCGCGAAAGAACTAAATTTTTCGTGTAAAGATGGAGATTTTAACACAGCAAGAGTTTCTTCGATTACTGATTTTGTGATCGATTCAGATGGAAATGTAATTTTGCAGGACGCGATGTCAGGTAAAATTTTAATTGTAGAAAACGACGCAACTACAATATCTCCAGCACTGCCTGAGGGTTTAGCTTTGAGCAAGAGAAGCCAAACCATAACAGGTGCATTAACAAAACCAGCGGAATTACAAGATTATAATCTAACTTTTAGAAGCGCAACTTCGGGTGTGTATCGAGTTTCTGTTCAGTTAGGAACTCCTGTAGAACTTAGCTATACTCCTGAAATGATAATGGAAAGAGCTCGCCAAGGAAGTTTTAAAGCGACAACCAACTTCAGCACTTCATCTAGTTCTTATAGCATTACACCTGCTTTGCCTCCTGGGCTTAGTTTAAACCCCTCTTCTGGTGAAATTTCAGGTACACCAACTCAGTTAACACCTAAAACAACGTATGTAGTTACCGCAAGTAGAGTTAATGGTAACCAAGCTAGTTTTACGTTTAATCTTTCAGTGGTTGATTTCCCCAAGATACAGTTGAAGTCGGGATTTGACAATGTGGTGGTCAAAGGAGGGCTGGCTGTTACATTAGATGTTTTTTCGGTTATAAAAGGTACGGATTTAAAGTATTCTATTTCTCCAAGTTTGGAAGGTACGGGTTTGGTGTTCAACTCTAGTACGGGTCAGATATCAGGAACTCCTTCCGCGTCAATTTTGGATAAAAAATATACGATATTGGCGGATAATAAGCTTGGGCAAACGAGCATAGAGTTTAAATTAACTGCAGTTTTCGAACCAGAGCTATATTATCCAACCGTTAATTTTGCAAGAACAAATGTAGCAACCAAAATCACTCCTCGTGTTATCAATGGATCGTCTCCAACATTTGAAATTTCTCCTGCTTTACCATCTGGTTTAACTTTGAATAAAACCACAGGAGAAATTACAGGTACAGCTATTTCGCCACTTGTGGCTACAGCCTATACCGTTACCCTTAAGAACCAAAATGGGGTTTCTGTAAATGCCAATTTAAGTTTAGCTATAGGCGATGTGCCTAATATTTCATCGGATAGAACTGCGCATAGATTTATTTTAAATGAGTACTTTTCTTCTTTGGACATAAAAAATAGTGGGGGTAAAATTCCATCGGTGTTACATGCCAATGTGAGTGTTTTTGCAGGAAGCAAACAAGGTGGAGCAGAAGGAACGGCTTTGGCGGCCTCATTTAATGCTCCTTCTGCCATCGCTATTGATGCCCAAGGAAATCAATACATCGCAGACGGCGCTAACCATCGTATTCGTAAGATAGATAAAACAGGATTAGTGACCACCTTTGCCGGTAGCGGTTCTGCTGCTTTTGTAAATGGAACAGGTGTGGCAGCATCTTTTAATCGTCCTAATGGTTTAGCGATTGATGTACAGGGAAATATATATGTAGCAGATACGGATAATCATCGTATTCGTAAGATAGATAAAACAGGATTAGTGACCACCTTTGCCGGTAGTGGTTCTGCTGGTTTTGTAAATGGAACAGGTGTGGCGGCATCATTTAACCGTCCGATGGGCATAACTATAGATAGTTTTGGAAATATCTACGTTGCGGATTCAATGAATCATCGTATTCGTAAAATAGATGATAAAGGGGTAGTTAGCACCTTTGCAGGAAGTGGCGTTAGTGGCTATGTAAATGCGATGGGCACTGCGGCAACTTTTAATTCTCCAGAAGGATTAGCCGTAGATTCGAAAGGAGATATGTATGTTGCCGATACAGGAAATGGTATGATTCGCAAAATCACCAAAGAAGGAGCGGTAACAGCTTATCCTAATGTTAATCCTAAACCGGGTCTTAATCCAATGGACCCTTCAACAGAAATAGGATTTAATCCTAGAGGAATAGTTGTTGACAATAACGGAAATGTATATGTTTCGGATACGAACAAAAATCTTATTCGTAGAATAACCAAAGAGGGTTTAGTTACCACCTTGGCAGGTTCTGGTAAACAAGCCTCGGATAATGGATTAGGCAAACAAGCATCATTTAATCGTCCTAGAGGATTGGCATTAGATGCCCAAGGCAATCTCTATGTAGCAGATGAAAACAACCATCTTATTCGTAAAATTACTACGCTGGGTTATGCTGTTTCACCAGCTTTGCCAGAGGGTTTAAACTTGAATTTGTATGCAATTGATGCTAGAATTATAGGTAAACCTACGCAGTTGAGCGCAGCAACAGACTACACCATTACCGCTTACAATGAGTTTGGTCAATCGAATGATGTGTCGATACAATTTGAGGTTGGATTGCCATTACCTACAATAAGTTATACAGTATCAGGAGTTAAAGCTGCAAAAGGTGTAGATTTAATAGTGATTAAACCAACGGTAACTAAGGCAACCAAAGCTAGTTATACGATTAATCCGACTTTGCCAGCAGGTTTAATTTTCAATACCTCTACGGGTGAAATTTCAGGCAAACCCACAGTATTAAGTGCTCCTGCAAATTACACCGTTACAATTACAGATACAGCTTTTGGTGGAGGTTCAGCAAATACGAGCATAAATTTAGCAGTGGGGGATGTGCCTAATATTTCGGTTAATTTAGCTACGAATAAATTTCCGATAAACAAAGCGATCCCAGCTTTGGAAGTAAAGAATAGCGGAGGATCTATTTTTCCATCTCAAAATATGGTAAGCACTTTTTCGGGCAAACTTCGTCCAGATTTTTACAGCATTAAAAGTTCATTGAACTCACCTCATGATGTTGCTTTGGATAAGGAGGGTAATTTATATGTTGTAGATCAGAGGAATTCAGTAATTCGTAAAATCACCAAATCAGGAGAATCTACTACCTTAGCAGGAAGTGGTTACCAATTTGTAGCAGGCATGGGCATGCAGCCAACGCTTGATAACATATCTAGTTTAACGGTAGATGGGCAAGGAAATGTATATGTAACCAATTCAAAGAACATTCATAAAATCACCAAAGAAGGTGTGTTGAGCACCTTAGCAGGCACAGGTAAATCTGGAAATACAGACGGCATAGGTACATCAGCTTCATTTTCTCTGCCAAGAGGCTTAGCTGTGGATGCGCAAGAGAATGTATATGTTGTGGATCAAATGAACAACAACGTTCGTAAAATTACCAAAGAAGGCGTGGTCACTACCGTAGCAGGGAGTGGTAGAGGAGGAAATACAGACGGTATGGGCACAGCCGCTAGCTTTAATAACCCTATGGGTATAGCCGTAGATTCGCAAGGAAATCTATATGTTGCCGATGGAGTAAACAGAACCATTCGTAAAATTACCAAAGAAGGATTGGTAACAACCTTTGCGGGGAGTGGTAGAGAAGGAAATACAGACGGGATAGGCAGAGCAGCAACCTTTAATAGCCCTAGTGATGTGATTGTGGATGAAGACATGAATGTATATGTTGTAGACGCAGGCAATTATAATGTTCGTAAAATTACCAAAGAAGGCGTAGTCACCACCTTAGCGGGCACAGGGCCAGCAGACCCTGCAAACTTTGTTCTAACGCCAATGTCAGAAGGAACTCATCCTGGGTGTTTTGCGAATGGTCCAGGTTGGAGGGCATTGTTTAGACATCCTAAAGGAATTGCAGTAGATCCAGAAGGCAATCTATATGTAGCAGATCAAGGAAACCACATGATTCGTAAGATTTCTACGTTTAGCTATTCTGTTACACCAGCTTTGCCAGCGGGTTTGAAATTGAATACCCTTACAGGTATAATTTCAGGTACCCCTACAGAACTTTCGGCGACAAAAACCTATACCATTACCGCTTACAATGAGTTTGGTCAATCGAATGATGTGGCGATACAATTTGAGGTGATATTAGAACAACCTACAATAAGTTATGCATTTACGGAAGTAAACATCACCAAAGATGTGGATTTGGCAGCCCTTAAGCCAAGGGTAAGCAATGCAGAGAAAGCGATTTATAGCATTAGCCCTGCTTTGCCAGCAGGCTTAGTTTTCAATAGTTCTACGGGCGAAATTACGGGAAAACCAAGCGAGTCAGTAGCCATGACCAGCTACCAAGTTACGCTAAGCAATGATTTAGGAAGCGCTACATTT
>JAIEMU010000071.1 GCA_019751895.1 Sphingobacteriaceae bacterium
TTTCTAATAAATATCGACAATTCATCTTCAGGAAAAGTACTTTCGGTGATAACCGATTTCACGATAGGTAAAACATTGTTTAAATACTTGTGCAATGTATAAAGGCTAACCGTAATGTGGTCTGCCGAATAATCGGTTTGCAAAAAAGCACCATAATAATCCACTTTTTCGGCAATTTGTTGAGCAGATAAAAGCGCAGTTCCGTTGGTCAAAAGACTATTTGTAGCAATGGCTTGTAAAGGTTTGCTGACATCCCAATTTACATTATTGAAAACAAATTCTATACGCAACAAATTTTGCTCGTTGGCACTAATTACAAACAAAGGTATGCCATTATCTAATTTTTTTTGTTCAGGATGGATAAAATTTATACTACTTATATCTTTAAACTCTGGACTTAGGCTTCGGTTAATCATTAGCTAAATAATATAAGGTTGAACATTTTTGTTTTACAAAAGTTTGCTTTGCGACTTCTTGTATTTCATTTGCCGATACGGCTAAATATTTATCAATTTCGGTATTTATATCCTCTGCCTTGCCTGTCAATTCGCAATAAGCCAAATTCATGGCTTTGTCTAGCAAACTCAATTCCGAAAACATCGTTACCGATTCAGCTTTATTTTTTACGCGTTGCAATTCCTCATCACTTACATTTTCGTTTGCAATTTTGTTTAATTCAATCCAAATTGCTTCTTCGGCAGCTTCCATGCTTATTCCCGACAGCAATTTCCCTTCTACAACAAACAAACCTGCATCAATACTACCCGTTAAATAGGCGTTTATATCGCTAAACAATTGTTTTTCTTTCAACAAACGATTGTATAAGCGAGATGATTGCCCTTGCGACAATACATCAGACAATAAATCGAAGGCATGATAACTTGGATGTGTTTTTTCGCACATTTTAAACGCCATATAAATAGAATTTAAAGGCACATCGGCTTTTACAGTCAGCTTTCTTTCCTCGGTTTGTGGCAATTCTTGAGGTAAATCACGAATGTATTTCTCCCCAGCTGGGATGGTTTCGAACCATTTTTCAGCCAATAGCTTAATATCTTCGGTTTTTACATTTCCGCCCACTACCATTATCGCATTTTGCGGATTGTAATGTTTTTTAAAAAACGCTTTCACATCTTCCATCTTAGCTTCCTCTATTTGTTTCAAATCTTGCCCAATGGTAGCCCATTGGTAAGGATGAGTTTGATAAGCCAAAGGACGTAACTTTAACCAAACATCGCCATAAGGCTGATTTAAGTAGCGTTGTTTAAATTCTTCCATCACCACATTGCGTTGGGTATCTAAACTTTTTTCAGAAAAAGCTAAACTCAACATTCTATCACTTTCCAGCCAAAAAGCCGTTTCAATATTCACCGCAGGCAAGGTTATATAGTAATTTGTGATATCATTACTTGTAAAAGCATTGTTTTCACCACCTACCCTTTGCAAGGGTTCATCGTAAGAAGGAATATTTATCGAACCGCCAAACATTAAATGCTCAAAAAGATGTGCAAAACCCGTTTTCCCAGCTTCCTCATCTCTTGCGCCCACATCGTATAGAATGTTCAACACTGCCATCGGCGTGGTATCATCTTCATGCACCAACACACGCAAGCCATTGGCAAGGGTAAAGCGATTAAATTTTATCATATTTGTTTTTTTATTGGCGCAAAGATAGTTTTTTACGCAATAATTAATCGCATTAACAAAGCGAAAACGATTTTATTTATATTTGCATCATGAATACAGCTCAACTTTTAAAAAAAGCCTTAAACTTTGATTTTTTATCGCAAGAAGAAGGTGTTTTTTTGTACCACAATGCCAGCACTGCCGAACTTACTTTTGTAGCAAATGAACTTAGAAAGATACAAGTACCTTCCCAAAAGGTTACTTGGCAAATTGATAGAAACGTAAACACTACCAATGTCTGCATTGCAAACTGCAAATTTTGTAATTTCTTTAGAAGACCTGGCCACGAAGAAAGTTATATTACCGATATTGAAACCTATAAAATAAAAATTGAGGAAACTTTTCGCTTAGGCGGAGACCAATTGTTATTACAAGGTGGGCATCACCCCGATTTGGGTTTGGAGTTTTACGCTACACTATTTAAAAACTTAAAAGAACTATATCCTGACTTAAAATTGCATGCTTTGGGTCCGCCCGAGATTGCACACATTGCAAAACTAGAAGGAATTAGTCATAGCGAGGTATTGAAAACCTTAAAAGAAGCAGGTTTGGATAGTTTACCAGGTGCAGGTGCGGAAATACTAAACGACCGTGTGCGCAGATTGATTAGCAAAGGCAAATGTGGCGGAAAAGAATGGTTAGATGTGATGAGAGCTGCCCACCAATTGGACATCACTACCTCTGCAACCATGATGTTTGGTCATGTAGAAACCATTGAAGAAAGATTTGAACACTTGGTATGGATAAGAGAAGTGCAAAGCGAAAAACCTGCCCACGCCAAAGGATTTTTAGCCTTCATTCCTTGGCCTTTTCAAGATGATGGAACTTTGTTAAATCGATTGAGGGGAATAAAAAACACCATCACTGGAGATGAGTATATACGTATGTTGGCTTTAAGCCGAATTATGTTGCCAAATATTAAAAACATTCAAGCAAGTTGGCTTACCGTAGGAAAGCCCGTAGCCCAGCTGTGTTTGCATGCAGGAGCAAATGATTTTGGCTCGATAATGATTGAAGAAAATGTGGTTTCAGCAGCAGGTGCCCCCCATAGATTTACGGCTCAGGGCATACAAAATGCCATAAAAGAGGCAGGTTTTACACCGCAATTGCGTGACCAACAATACAATTACAGAGAAATTCCAAATCAATTAGAAGAACAAATGATAAATTATTAATTTTGTCTCAATTTAATTACCTTTTTATTCACTAAAAACAAACTCAATAAAAAAAACATTTTGTTATGGAAATGCCAAAAAAATCGACAAAGAAAACCGAAAACGATTTCAACGAACAAGAAAACTTAAACCCAACAAGCTCTAAAAAATCTTTTGAAGATGATGATGACTTAGGAGATTTAGACTTTGACAGCGATTTAGGTAGTTTAGATTTTGACGATGAGGATGACGATTTTTAAACATCATTATAAAACACACAAAAAAGCATTTACTTCATCAGGTAAATGCTTTTTTGTTTTAAAAACAGTTCTTCATATCATTAAAATGCATACAAAACTAGGTAGTAATAATACGTATTTTTCACTACTTTTGAAAATTCAAAAATAAGCTCCATGCAAATCACAGTAGTAGAAAACAGTACCGACCAAAAGGATTTTTTAGACCTTCCAAATTTTATTTACAAAAACGATAGCAATTGGGTTCGACCTTTAGATATAGAAATCGAAAACACCTTTAATCCCAAAGTAAATCCATTTTTTAGCTTTGGAAAATGCGAACGATGGTTGCTTAAAGACAACGACAACAAAGTAATTGGCAGAATAGCGGCTTTTATCAATGAAAAGAAAGCCCACAACTATACACAACCAACTGGCGGAATGGGTTTTTTTGAATGTATAGAAAATCAAGAAGCTGCTTTCATATTATTCGACACCGCAAAAGAATGGCTACAAGAACAAGGAATGAAAGCCATGGACGGGCCAATTAACTTTGGAGAGAACGATTCTTTTTGGGGACTTTTGGTTGATGGTTTTACCCCTCCTTCTTATGGAATGAATTACAACCCTGCTTACTACCTCCCGTTTTTTGAAGCCTATGGCTTTAAAAAAGAATACGAACAATTAACCAATCATGTTGACTTAACCATTCCTTTTCCCGAACGGTTTACTAAAATTGCCAATTGGGTAATTAGTAAACCTGGCTATACTTTTGAAGCCTTTTCTAAAAAAAATATTGAGAAATATACCAACGACTTGATGGAGATTTACAATGATGCTTGGAAAGACTTTGAAAACTTTACCCCCATCAAACACGAAACTTTAATTGATAGTTTCAAGAAAATGGAAGCCATTATGGACGAAAAATTAATTTGGTTTGCATATTTGAATGGCGAGCCTGCCGCTTTTGTGGTTATTGTGCCTGATGCCAATCAAATGATAAAAAACCTAAATGGAAAACTTGGTTTGTTTGAAAAGATACAATTTGCTTACCGCCGTTGGAAAGGTGTAAACCGATTACGTGCCATTGTAATGGGAACAAAATCGAAATATCAGAAACTTGGTTTAGAATCTGCTTTGTTTATCAAACTTAAAGAATATGTAATTCCTAAAAACCAATACCACGAATTAGAGCTTTCGTGGGTGGGCGATTTTAATGAAAAAATGATTGCTGTTCACCAAGCTACAGGTGCTACTTTTGGTAAAAAACATTTAACCATGCGTAAAATATTTTAAAAAAAATGCCCCACGATTTTAAAAACCGTGGGGCATTCTATAATTTCAACTCCAATTATATTTCCATGGGCAATTCCATCAAAAGAAATTCGGTATTTTCACTATTTGATTGAATATTTAATTTTTCTACTGCCCAAATCCCAAAACCATCTCTTTTGTTCAGAACCTGTTGATTGATGGCAATATCTCCTTCGATTACAAAAACATAAACTCCATTGTTTTTGTTTTTTAATTCATAATTAATTTCAACATTTTTATCCAATTTAGACAAATAAAACCAAGCATTTTGATAAATCCAAACCCCTTCATCATTTGAATTGGGAGAAACAATTTGCTGAAGCTTGTTTTTCCTATCGTTAAGATTTAAACTAATTTGCGCATAGCGAGGTACTACATTTTTTTGATTTGGGAAAACCCAAATTTGCAACAACTTTACCTTTAAATCTGCATTGCTATTGTATTCACTATGTGAAATTCCCGTTCCCGCACTCATCACCTGCACATCTCCATATTTTATCACCGATGCATTGCCCATACTGTCTTTATGCGCCAAATCACCTTCCAAAGGAATAGTAATAATCTCCATATTTTCGTGAGGATGCGTCCCAAAACCCATCCCTCCATCTATAATATCATCATTCAACACTCTTAAAACGCCAAAATGCATCCGTTCTGGATTGTGATAATTTGCAAAACTAAAACTATGTTTTGCTTGCAACCAACCATGATTGGCTGCGCCTCTGGTTTCGGCTTTATGAATTACGAAATGATTATTCATAGGATAAAAAATTAAAGTCTTTGGCTATAAAACCCAATTAAAGACAATGAAATACCTAAAAGTACGGCAATCATTTTACGCTTATTTATTTTATGATCGGCACTACTTTCAAATAAAATAGTGGTTGAAATATGTAGAAAAATACCAATCACAATGCCCATCATTTTATTAAAATAAATATCTAATCCGATATTCCCATTTCCTACATTGATACTCAAATAAAAACCCAATGGCGCCATGATGGCGAAAATAGATATATAAAATAAAACAGATTTTATGCTAAATTTATTTTGAACCAACACACTCGCCAATGCAAAAGCAGCAGGAATATGATGTAAAGAAATTCCAAATATCAACTCATTGTGGTGCTCTTTTGCCAAAGGCATTCCCTCCAAAAAACCATGTAAACAAAGACTTATCATAATTCCATAAGGAAAAA
>JAIEMU010000050.1 GCA_019751895.1 Sphingobacteriaceae bacterium
TCGGGTAGCCAAAAATAGTTGTTTTTCACCACCATAATTTGGTCACCACCCGTCAAAGTTTCTTCTCGATACAACAATTGAGACCGTATGTATTGATTGTACTGATTGGCGGATTTGTTGGCTCTACAAACTACCAAAGTATTTTCGATGCCAAATTTTCGATAAGCATATTCCAATCCCTCTACCAATCTTTCGCCAGTCATTCTAAAAATATCTGTATAATTTTTGGTAATAAATTTGGGCAAAGCATTGGCTTTAGCGCTATTGATGAGTTGTCGAAGTGCAGTTGCATTTGCCAAAATACCTGATTTGTTTTTCTGCCTCACTACCTCTGTCAATTCTACTTGGGTAATATTGAGTGTGAAATTTTGGGCAAGATATTTTTCATTTAAAGCTGGACTTTCTAAACTACCTACGGGCGGAAGTTGGGCGGTATCGCCTACAAAAAGCAAACAACAGTTTTTATTTTTACCATCTGGCGAAAGTTGATACACATACTCAATCAAATCTTTGAGAAAAGAAGAACCTCTTTGATGGTTATATTCATCGGCTATCATCGACGATTCATCGACAATAAAAACCGTATTTTGCGACAAATTTGGAGCAATAGAAAAAGCTAAACTTGTCGCAATACTGCTCTTTTTTCGATATATTTTTTTGTGGATGGTAGATGCTCTTGCGACGCTGTAAGCACCCATTACTTTGGCTGCCCTACCTGTGGGAGCAAGCAAAACGGCTTTTAATTTGAATAGGGGCAATGCTTGCACCAATGCCGCAATGCTCGTTGTTTTTCCCGTTCCGGCATAACCTTTCAACACAAAGCACTTATCTACATCGGTTTGATTTAGAAAAGAAGCCATTTTTTCGCAAAAAACTTGTTGCTGTTTGGTAGGCGTAAAAGGAAAAAAACGCACTATTTGCGCTCCACTACTCATCTTTAGAAAAGAAATTTAAACCCAATTGATTCCTTTTTTAAGTTTGCTTTGCGTTTCTGCCTCTAAACTACCCTCTATTATTTGAGGATTGTAATTCCACTTGGCTAAAGGTGGCAAACTCATCAAAATAGATTCGATGCGCCCGTTGGTTTCTAAACCAAATTTAGTCCCAGCATCATACACTAAATTAAATTCGGCATAGCGACTTCGTCTCAAATATTGCCATTCTTGATTTTCTGGCGTAAAAGGTTTATCTCTATTTTTGTTAATTAATTGACCATAAGTAGGTGCGAAAGTATTGCCCACCGCAATCGAATATTCAAGTAATTGTTGCCAATCTAACTTTGTATTTTCGTTGGTCAGTCTATCATAAAAAATTCCGCCTACTCCTCTGGTTTCTTCTCTATGTTTGATAAAAAAGTAATCATCTGCTCTATTTTTGAAATTTTCATAAAATGAATTATCAAATTTATCGCAAGTATTTTTAAGTTGTTGATGAAAAAATATTGCATCTTCATCGATAATATAATGCGGTGTTAAATCAATTCCACCACCAAACCACCTTACCGCAGGTTCGGTTTCATTGGCATTTTGCACCTCAAAATAACGAATATTCATGTGAATAATTGGCACAAAAGGATTATGAGTGTGCATTACTATTGAAACGCCAGTGGCAAAAAAATCATCGCTATCTACTTTAAATGCTTTTTTAATCGGCTCAGGCAATTTTCCATGAACAGCAGAGAAGTTTACACCACCTTTTTCAATCACATTTCCATTTTGCATAATTCGGGTTCTCCCTCCTCCTCCTCCATCACGTTGCCAAATTTCTTCTACAAACTTACCCTTCCCATCTATCTGCTCTAAAACCAAACATATTTCGTCTTGAATACGTTTATAGGCTTCTTCTACTTTATTTCTAAACATTTTTTATTTTTTAAAAAATCCTGACACCGAAAATTGTTTCCCCCTCAATTGGTATTGTACTGTATCAATAGATTTTATTTTCACCTTATTTTCTTCCTTCACAATCGGAATGGTTCTAATCAATTTATCCTCTTTTACAAAAAAGGAATCATTTCCTTGGTATATTTTTTTAGTTTTTTCGCTTAATGAAGGAAAGGAAATCTTACGAAAACCACCTTCTATAAATTCAACTACATTTAAATCTAAGTTGTTTTTTTTGGATAACAATTGGATGTAAAATTCAGGATTTCCATCTGTGTCTAAATCCATGTTCCAAACGTCCGTTATTTTTCCTTTACGTTCAAAAGTTGCAGACTTAAACACTCTTTTCAAAGAATCGGACATGTAAATGGTGTAACCACCTAAAGAATCAATTCCCTTTCCCCAGCTAATGATTTCGTAATTCAATCCCGGTCTAATTTCTATATTTTTATAAAATTCAAATTGCGGTTTTGCGTTGTTTTTCTGTTCATTTTTAGCCTCACTTTGCGTTGATTTAGTATCGCTACAAGCTAAAAAAAATATTGCAAACAAGGACGTTAAAAATAAAGTTTTTAGTAGATTCATTTTGTTTAAAATATTTTAGATTACATAAATTATTAAAGCCCTAATATAATTTATTTTTGTATTGAAATCCAAAAAATAAAAGATTTTACCAAGCTTGGTCTCCTACCAAAGGCACGAATCTGAAAGTATCTAATTGAATTTTATCGAAATCATTTTCATTAATTCTGATGTAGGTTTCCATTTTTTGGGAAGTTTCATCTCCAACAGGAATAACTAAAACACCTCCAATTTTAAGTTGTTTCAATAAAATTTGCGGAACAAAAGGTGCGCCTGCGGTTACAATAATTTTATCAAAAGGAGCATGTTGAGGTATTCCTTTTGAACCATCTCCTAAAAAAAAAGTAGGCTTATAGCCCATAATTGGCAACACTTTAATGGTTCGATTATAAATATTTTCTTGTCTTTCGATGGTAAAAACTTTTGCGCCCAACTCCATTAAAATACAAGTTTGATAACCCGAACCCGTGCCAATTTCTAGCACCGAATCTCCTGGTTTTACATGAAGTATTTCGCTTTGGTAAGCAACAGTGTAAGGCTGTGAAATGGTTTGTCCATCGCCAATCGGGAAGGCAATGTCTTTGTACGCTTGTTTCCAAAATGTTTCATCGAAGAAAAAATGACGAGGCACTTTTTTAATTGCTTCAAGAACATTTTTATCCGAAATACCTCTACTTTCAAGTAGTTCGACTAATTTTTTTCTTGCACCTCGTTCTCTGTAATTGTCAATAAATTTATATGCCATTTGGCTCAAAAATACAACAAAAAATGGATTTTAATACGGATCTACGTCAATTTGTGTAAGTGTTCCTTTATATTTTTTATCTGCGTTAAAATTGTGTATTGTGTTTTTTAAAATTTCTTTAACTTTTTTGATAGAAGCTTCTTTTTCTATTTTTAAAATGATTTGCAAGATATAGTGATTACGAATTTTCCCGACTAAAGGTTGCTGAGGACCTAAAACACGATTGCCCAGTTGCGAAACCAAAGTACTCGCTAAATTTTGTGCCGCTTGATTTAAAATATTCACTTCTTTGTGTTTTATATTTAATGTTATCAAACGACTGAAAGGTGGATAATTAAATTCTTTACGTTCTTCAATTTCCACTTTATACATTTCAAAATATTGATTATTAATAACTTGATTAATAATTCTATGATTTGTATCATAACACTGAATCACAACTTTGCCTTGTTTTTCTCTCCTACCTGCCCTACCTGCTACTTGTGCCAACAGTTGGTAACTTCGCTCAAAGGCTCTAAAATCTGGATAGTTCAACAAAGTATCTGCATTAATTACACCAATTAAGGTTACATTATCAAAATCTAAACCTTTGGCTACCATTTGAGTACCAATTAAAATTTGCGATTTTTTTTCTTGAAAATCATTGATAATTTTCTGTAAACTATTTTTGGTTCTTGTACTGTCAAAATCTAATCTTGAAATATTAGCATCCGGAAAAATCAAACTCAATTCTTCTTCAACTCTCTCTGTACCAAAGCCTTTTTGCTCAATATGAACAGAACCACATGCTGGGCAATCGGTTAAACTATTTTGATAATAACCACAATAGTGACAATGCAGCTTTCCACTACTTTTATGGTAGGTTAAACTTACGTCACAATTTTCACATTTAGGTGCGAAACCACAAATTTTGCAAATTAAAATCGTTGCATACCCTCTTCTATTTTGAAACAAAATAACTTGTTCTTTTTTAGCCAAAGCTTCGGTTATGTCATTGACAAGCACACTTGTAAAATAAGAAATAATAGTTTTCTTTTTAGTTTCTTCAGCTATGCTCACAACTTCTTGGGTAGGCAATTCCACTCCGCCAAAACGCTCACTTAAAGTCACTAAACTATATTTTCCGTTTAAAGCATTAAAATAACTTTCTAGTGAGGGCGTTGCAGAACCCAATAATACTTTTGCTTTTAATTGATTTGCAAGATAAATGGCAGCGTCTCGAGCTTGATAACGTGGTGCAGGATCGTGTTGTTTGTAGGAAGATTCATGTTCTTCATCTACCACAATTAATTTTAAATTTTGAAAGGGCAAAAAGACTGCCGAACGAGCGCCCAACACTACTTTATAGACGCCGTTTAAAACTTTATCCCAAATTTCAACACGTTGGTAATTGTTGAATTTTGAATGATAAACACCAATTTTGTCTCCAAAATAAATTTGAATCCGTTCTACTATTTGAGTAGTCAGTGCTATTTCAGGTAATAAAAAAAGCACTTGATCACCGTTTTCAATCGCTTTTTCAATCAGTTTAATGTATATCTGCGTTTTGCCAGACGAAGTTTCTCCGTGAAGTAAAACCACATCTTTTTGCGCAAATTGTTCGTTGATTTCATTGAATGTGTTGCTTTGTGCTTCACTCAATAAAAAATCAACACTTATTTGCTCCTCCGCTTCGGATAATCTACTTACTGATTTTTTGATTGTTAAAAATACTTGCTTATCAATCAATGATTTTACGGCTGAAGAAGAAACTCCTTCATGTGCTAATATTTGTTCTTTAGCTACATAAGCATCTTTTTTAGCCATCATTTGATAAGCCAAAAAAGCATCTAATTGTTTAGGTTTTTTACTCAGCGCATCAAACAATTCTCTCAAATTATTTTCTTCTCTATAAATATCATTTAGAACTAAAAATGATTTCAACAAAGGTTTGTATTTTTCTACAACTTGCTCTACTACAACAACAACTTCTTTCTCAATTAAATTATTAATCAAATTATAAACCGACTTTTGTTCAATTAGTTTTCCTACTTGGTCAATCGTAATTTGGTACGATTTCAATAAATATTGAACCACTAGATTTTCCTTATCAGAAAATGTGATGGAAGATAAATCCGTTGCTAAATTAATGGATAAAACGGTTTCACTTGCCAATTTTAAACTACTTGGCAAAGCAGCAATCATCACGTCGCCTAAATTACAGAGATAATAATCTGCCATCCAATCCCAAAACAAAAGTTGAGCAGCTGTCACCACAGGTGACTTATCAATTACATCAATAATATATTTAGCTTGATAAACTGTTTGCGCTTGATGCGTTATATTTTTTATAATTGCCGC
>JAIEMU010000162.1 GCA_019751895.1 Sphingobacteriaceae bacterium
AATTAGCCCAACTTTCGTCGGCGAAGATTTACTCTTTGCGCACATCGGACGCGATCAATTTGTCTTAGCGTTTTTGGTCTCAATGAGCTTTATTCTTGGCGGGCTATCAATTATTCGGATTTATGCGCGCATCTTCCTTGGACAAGATAGCAAAACTACCGCCAGTTTAGCCGCACGCTATTATTAGCTGATAGCATCATTCTAAATTATTCGGGTAACTACTTAAAATAATCTCCAGTATTTTCAATGTATTGCTGGAGATGATGAATTATAGCTGCCCGATAAATAAACACCCTCAACACAATCACCGTAGCACACCAACTAAATTTTAAACTACGTAAAATCAACGATCAAAATAAACGCTAATTCATTACATGCAACATCATAAGCAATTGATTCACATTGTTTTACTAAAACATATTTAACCTCACTGCATTATCAAATATCTAGATTAATAACATTATCTTCACCAAACCATTCTTTGGCTTTCTTAAGCACCTCACGAGTAGGATTATTATAAAATACAGCTAAATTTTCTTTGGCGCGAGTACAACATACATAAAATATTTTTTTGCTCCGTTCTAATTTACGTGGAAAAGAGTCTAATTTGCTCCTAGTTTTAGATTTACCATCAATAAGCTTTTGTTTTTGACTTTCTGCATCAAATACATACTCAAAACTATAGTTATTCCAGACACCAGCATCCAAAACTACAAGTACATTGTCATATTCAGATCCTTTTGTTTTATGCTGCGTTGAGAATGGGGTTTTACCTTCTATGAACTTATACCACTCTTGACACTCGGTAAACTTTACTTTTGCAACTCTATCAAAAACGTACTTATTTTTTAAAATGTAATTGTCTAATTTATCATCCTTGACGCAAATCTTGTATTCGTTAGCTAATTCAATAACATCATTTACAGTTTTATCACATACATTAACTAATTCCTCAATCTTGGATTTTAAATCTTTCTTATCATTAATTGTTGTAATTTTATAATCTGTCATTCGAATAAACTCATTATAATTGCCAGTAGAATATAATTCAATATTTTTCTGAATTTTCCGTATATGCTTCATTAACTCAGATTGTTTGGAGTTCGTTCCAGTAGTATTGTCATCTTCATTATCCTTGATATCATCTAGCAATTGATTTTTATCTACATAAACTTTAGTTATCTCACCCCATCTATACGTTTTTGCTTCCTCAAAAAGAATTTTGTTAATCTTAATAAATTCTTGCATTGATTTAGTTGGTGGTTTACCTTTACTCATCAGATCAATTACTTGACCAAAACTATTTTCTTCAGAAATAATATCTGAAGGGTTAGCTCTTATATAATCTTTAATTATCTTGACGTAATCCAGTATTTTGTCACCATCGTGTATCTCCATTAACTCTTTAAAACCAGCTTTTTCAGCAATAAGATTATGAGTAAGATTCAGTTCTTTAGTTATCCTGCTGTTACCAAAATCCCAATTGTATGTATTTTTTAAATATTCTCGTACCTTATCTAAGCTTTCCTCATTAGTCGCATAAAGAAAAATGGCAGTACCTGCTTTAATTTCATTATTGAACATATTTGGTGCATGCTCATCATAAGATGGGATTTGTTCAATTCCATCTGTTCTCAAACAATTTGCAATTCTAATAACACTCATCGGATTACGCCGATTTTGTTGCTTAATTATTTCTTGCACTAAATCTATGCTGTCACCTTTATATTGCTCTAAATTTCCAATGCTTCCATCATAAATTGACTGCATTGCATCACCAAAAAAACCAACTATACATTTTTTTGATGTCCGTTTAAATGATTGCAAAAAAATTTCAATAACTTCTGGACTTGTATCCTGATATTCATCCACAAAAATAAATGAAAATTTATCTTTAACAATTGAGCAAAGCATTGGATACGTTTTAAACATATGATTGGCTATTATTAGCAATTCATCATGTGAAATAATGCCATCTTTAAGCCTAGTATATTCTTTGTATTGGATTTCAATATTTTCAAAGTAATTTTGTTCCACCTTAGCAGACTCTTGCTCCAACTTAATATTAATTTTTGTTTCTTCTTTACTATTAGACAAATCTATTAGTGATTTTCTTAACTCAATCTGAAAATGTTTAATATTTGCCCATAAAAACTCATGAATTGTTGAAACCCATAAGTTTTTATTGTTAACTCGAGATTTTATTTCTTTTACAGCTGCATTTGTATAGGTTACACAGGCAATTCTAGTTAATGGATATCTGACAAATAATTCTTGAATCAGCTGTACCATAGAAAATGTTTTACCACTTCCAGCACCACCACTTAATAAAAAATTACCACCACCAGAAATTCTATGTAGTATCTGTTCAACCTCATTCTCTAAACTTAATCTCGTAACCATTCTAACCCCTCTCGAATATAGACAGGTATTTCCCAGTTGCTAAAATTTTCATTACTATTTCGTATAATATCAATTGCAAATTGACTTTTAGAATTAATGCATTTTTCCGCTAGCATGAAGGGATCAGTATTAGCATAAAATAATGATTTGTTCTTTAAGCCTACAAACTTAGAGCGATTTTTTTTAATATAAGCAATATTATTATTAATGCAAAAAAACGCATCTTCAAAGCTTCTACCTAAATATCCTTCTTCTTCAGTTTGACATATAACACAAAGCTGACCTGTTTCATCTAATTGCCACGTCGCATCATCTTTCTTTAATATTTTATCTTTAAATTGTTTAGTTGTAAAATGCCTTAACTCTGAATGTTTATAGAAATATTTTAATGATGCATTCGATGTTTCATCTGCTTCTATTGTTGGACATTCTATTTTTGCATATCTTTGTTCGCCACTCTTAGTTAATTTATAGGTTCCATCGGTATTTTTCATTGGAATACGCTTCACTGAGTCAATGTCAGTTATAATCAGAGACTTAACACTAATAAAATTAATGAATTTCTCAAAAATATGACTGTAATTTCCAACTTCAATAATAGAAACATTTTGCGAGAGCAATAAATTTTTGCTATTTTTTTCTAAATCAATTTTTTTCATCATTACAGGTAGCAAAATTCTTTCTGTATCACCTTCGATAAAAATGGCTTTGTCTGCGAAAAATAATTCAGCACGATTAATTGTAAGATATTGCTTCAAGAATCTATAGTTAGCGTCTTCCCCATTACGTTTATATTCATTTTCTAAATCTTTAATATTTTTTGCCTTTACTGAGTTACTATCAATTCGAATGAAGTACTTTATATCATTAAAATCACAATCTGAAACAATATGGGCAGAATGAGTACTTATAAAATATTGTAAATTTATACTGCTTTGCTCAACCTCATTGATGATAATTCCATCTTTTAACAACGATTTAATATTTTTTATAAATACATATTGCATTTGTGGATGAGTATGCGCTTCAGGTTCTTCGATAAATAATAAATTAATGTCAGCAGGATTGCCATCTCTTTTAAATTGATTAATTAATATTTCAATTTCAAATATTATACTAATTAAATTCATATATCCTAGCCCATTGTAGTGTTCAGGCAGTTGGTTACCACCATGATTATAAGTGACAAGAGTGTTACCTTCCAATAACTCTTGATGTTGTAAATTAGAAATTACTTTTATGTCTGATTCACCCACTGTAAATCCACCAAACATATTCACTTTGTTAATCACGTTACTAAAAATTTCACGATAAATCTTATTTAATTCTTTATCTGTTGAAGATAATTTATTCTTAAACCTCTCAACGGCTATGTTATTTTGGCTACTAGATTCTGTTCTTTTATATATGGATGCGGTGTGCCTAGACAAGGTACTATTATTATCTTTATTGGCAACATCTCTCTTTGCACTAATTAATTTAAAATTAATGACATTACTTAAATCAATTTTAGCTTCTTTGAGGTTAATGAATACAAAAGGATTAACATTATTTTTTTCGTAATCGTACCCAAGGGAAAGTTTATTTACAACAAAGTAATTAGTGTATTCTTGCAATAAAAATTCATTTTCAGTAAGTTTTATCTGCACTTCTGCATCTGAAGCAGAAAGATGCTCATCATACTTTAACTTCATATTCTTAAAACCATTATAACTTAAACCATATTCAAAGCTTAAAACAATGACATTATGATTCGGATCTAAATCCATTATTAGATCTGATATATTTCTTAAATTATCACTCTCATCATATGAAATAAATATCCTAAGATACATGAGAATATTTTTATTCATGTAATCACTTTCAGATATTTGAATGCTTTCTTTCAAGAGTTTACAAATTTCATCTTTAAAATCTAAATTAAAGTCGTTAATGCTTATTGAATTTGCATCATTATTAGACAAAAATTTATTTAACACATTTAATATTGATGTTTTACCGCTATTATTTTTACCAATTATTAAAGATAGTTCATTTTCAACATCTAAAGAAAAATCTTTTAACAATCTAAAGTTTTTCACTTCTAACTTAAATATTTTCATAATATACTCCTCTTTTTAACTACTACTTTCCGCTACACCCAACACCGCTAATCTTACTCACGCCACCACTCAATGGTTCAACCTGAATCTGCAAATTAATCCGCTCTTTGAGTGCGCCGACATGCGAAATAATCCCGATCAATTTACCATCACGCTGTAGCGAATCCAGCGCATTAAGTGCCGTTTGCAGCGCATCTTCATCGAGTGTACCAAAGCCCTCATCAAGAAACAACGAATCAACTTGCACCTTATTACTCGAGAGCTTAGACAAACCCAGCGCCAATGCCAGGCTAATCACAAAGCTTTCACCGCCCGAGAGATTTTTGGTTGAGCGTATTTCGCCACCTTGATAGTTATCGACCACATTTAATTCCAAGGGTGCTTCTTTATCGCGCATCAGCAAATAACGATCTGACATATTGAGCAATTGTTGATTCGCATGTTTAACCACCATTTCAAAGGTCAAACCCTGCGCAAAATTTCTAAATTTCTTGCCATCCGCCGAACCGATCAATTTGTGTAAATTGCCCCAACGTTGATTAATAATTTTCTGCTGACTATGTCGCGCAATAATTTCGGCTTGTTGCTGCTCGGCTTGTTCATTAAGTTTTAATTGCAAACCATATGCACCAATTTGTTGCGTGTAATTGTCAATAGTTTGTGCCAGCTGCGTAATTTGTGCGGCTAATTCTGCCAGACTGAGAGTGGTGAGCGCTTTATTTTCTTCGCTACTAATTCGCGCCTTGATTAATTGCTGTTGCGTATTTAATTCAATCGCGGTTTGTTGCAGTCGACTCGCACGCTGTTGAATCTCCGCAATTATTTCACGACTGAGCAATTTCGCTTTAAAATCCAGCTCATCGCTAAAACCCTGTGCCATTAAACTTTGCTGAAAATTAGCTTCCGTTTGCTGACATTGTGCTTGCAAGGGCTGAAATTGTTCGTCTTGATTGGCTAGTAAGCTCTGCAAAGTGACCAATTCTTGCCGAGCTTGAGTATAATTATTTTGCGTAGTTTGATAA
>JAIEMU010000125.1 GCA_019751895.1 Sphingobacteriaceae bacterium
TCATGTGTTGAACGAAGAGATACAGGCTGTAAAAGGCATTCAACGCACCGAAACCTTGATTTCGTTGGAAGAAAGCATCAAAAGACAGATTTCGTTGGGGTAGCTTGGTCTTACTTAATATAAAGACCAATCGTCATCAAGGCTAACGCCAAAAATGCACCGATAAACCATTTTAGTAACTCGGATTTGTTTTGTTCCATTTTGAGTTCAAGTTTTAGAAAATCTTCTCTCATTGAACTTTTAAAATCTTGATTATGGTTTTTAATGTCGTTAATTACCTCTTCCTTTAAAGCTTCTGCAAACTCTTTGGCTTTTTCGTCCGATAGTTTCAGCTCAGTTTTAAGTAAATTGTAAAGGGTTAGATTAACGGTACTCATAATTTATTGTTTCTAAACAAAAGTAAGAATTATTTAAACAAATTTTTCAAAGCGCTCAGTTTTTCTTGTAAATCACCATCCACCTCAATTTCTTTTTGTGGGGTTTTGGCTGGAGCGACTTTCGGTAAGCTTTGGGCTTTTGCTGTCGAAACTTCTTTTTGTGCTTCTTTCATTGATAATGAGATACGTTTTCTAGCCACATCTACTTCCATCACCGTCACTTGCACCACTTGGCTCACTTTTACAATGTCATTTGGGTTGGCTACAAAACGATTTGCCATTTGGCTGGTATGTACCAATCCATCTTGATGCACGCCAATATCCACAAAAGCACCAAAATTGGTGATGTTGGTTACAATGCCCGAAAGTTGCATACCGATTTTCAAATCGTTGATTGTGTTGATGCCATCCGCAAAACAAAAGGCTTCAAAGGCTTCACGAGGGTCTCTGCCAGGTTTTGCTAATTCTTTCAAAATGTCGGTTAAGGTTGGCAAGCCCACTTGCTCACTTACATATTGTTGTAGTTTGATTTGCTGTTGCAATTTTGGGTCTTTCATCAGTTCATTTACACTGCAACCCAAATCCGTAGCCATTTTATGAACCAAGGCATAACGTTCAGGATGCACAGCGCTACTGTCTAAAACCTGCTCTGCATTTCTGATTCTCAAAAAACCAGCAGCTTGTTCAAAAGCTTTATCGCCCAAACGGGGAACTTTTTTCAAGCTTTCTCTGTTTTTAAAAGCACCATTTGTGTTTCTATAATTGATAATATTTTGTGCCAATTGAGGTCCTAATCCAGATACATAAGCCAATATTTCTTTCGAGGCCGTATTTAATTCTACGCCTACGGCATTTACACAGCTCATCACGGTATCGTCTAAACTTTGTTGTAGTTTATTTTGGTCCACATCGTGTTGATATTGCCCCACGCCAATAGATTTTGGGTCTATTTTTACCAATTCAGCCAAAGGATCCATCAATCTTCTACCAATGGAAACAGCACCTCGTACGGTAATGTCGTGGTCAGGAAATTCGGTTCTCGCTACTTCAGAGGCTGAATAAATCGAAGCGCCGCTTTCGTTCACCATCACTACCAAAGTATTGGCGATTTTTAGTCCACGCACAAAAGCTTCGGTTTCTCTACCTGCCGTTCCGTTGCCGATGGCAATGGCCTCTATTTCATGTTTTTCGCACAGTTGTGCGATTTTGTAGGCGGCGTCTTTGGCGTTGTTGTCGCCAGTATGTGGATAAATGGTGGTGTTTTCTAATAATTTTCCTTGTTTATCTAAACACACCACTTTGCAACCTGTTCTAAAACCAGGGTCAATGGCCAATACATTTTTTTGTCCCATGGGAGCGGCCAACAAAAGTTGACGAGCATTTTCGGCAAAAACTTTGATGGCTTCTTCGTCGGCTTTTTGTTTGGTTAATAAGCGCAATTCGGTTTCCATTGCAGGGCGAAGTAATCGTTTGTAGCTATCTTCAAGCGCTATTTTTACTTGTTTTGCACTGGCGTTGTTTGAAAAAAGAAATTGATTTTCTAAAAGAATAAGTGCATCCTCATCAGGAGGAAGTAGCGATAATTTCAAAAACCCTTCTTGCTCGCCTCTACGCATCGCCAACACACGGTGTGAAGGTGTGTTTTTTACGCCTTCTTGCCAATCAAAATAATCTTTGTATTTGATGCCTTCTGTTTCTTTTCCTTTGGCAAGGGTACAAACATAAGTACCTTTGTTTTGAAAATAATGACGCATTTTGGTTCTCGCTTCTGCGTTTTCGCTAATCAGTTCGGCAATAATATCTCTTGCGCCTGCCAAAGCCTCGTCTATATTTTTTACGTCTTTACTTGGGTTGATGTATTTTGTTGCTTCGCCTTCAAGGTCGATGTTTTTTTGCTCGAATATTCGCAAACCCAGCGGTTCTAAACCTTTTTCTTTGGCGATAGATGCCCTAGTTTTTCGCTTGGGTTTGTATGGTAGGTAAATATCCTCTAAGGTTGCCAAAGTATCGGCATTGTTTATTTTAGCTTCCAGCTCAGGCGTTAGTTTTTCCAACTCGGTTAGTGATTTTAAAATCGCTTCTCTGCGTTTGTCGAGTTCTTGCAGTTGCTGCGCTTTGTCTCTAATGTCGGCTACTTGCACCTCGTCTAAACTACCCGTTACCTCTTTTCGATAACGAGAAATAAAAGGAACGGTGGCACCATCATTTAATAAATTTAAAGTAGCGGCGACCTGTTTTTCTGCAATAGAAAGACTTTTAGCAATGATTTGGATGTGCTTGTTCATGAATTAATTTTCTTTTAAACCCTCTATGCCTACTACCTTTTCTTCTTCCTCGTTGTTTTTTTTCTTTTTCTTTTTTTGCGTATTGGTGCCATTGCTGCGTTCCTCAAGTACCTTTTCAAATTCAGGTAATTGCTCAGGCTTCAATATCAAACGGATGTTTTTGTTGGTTTCGTTTTGTATTTTATACATTTTGTCGCCAATTTCGTTGGTATAACCCTCGGTTCGTGCTATTTTTATCAATTTTGCCTGTTCCTTGGCTTGTGTAAAAGCAAAAGCATAAATTACGTTTTTTTGGGTAGCGTTTAATTTTAATCGAGTTTCCAATTCGTCTACATTTTTTTTAGCAATCTCTTCCACCGTAGGCTCTTTGTATTGCGCCTTAGCGAAAATAGGAAGTAAAAATAAAATGCCGATAATTAAATTTAGTTTTTTCATGTTGCAAAAATATTTTGCCGAAAATACGGGATATTTTTAAAACTTACTATGATAAGGAGTTGAAAAGTATGTACATAATTTATCATTGATGAGTATTCAACACTTTAATGATATTTCTAAAAAAACGATTTAACAGTGAACTTTCTTGCGTAATAATTTCGGCATCTGCCAACATTCCTGTTTTAAATACCATGTTTTTTTTGCTCTTTAGTCCCACCTTAGCTACAAAAATACTGTCTCCCCTTGCGGTATTAGATATAAAATTAATCCTCCCTTCAACCACCCCATATTCTTCAAATGGATAACTGAGTAATTTAACCAATACACGTTGTCCAACTTTAATTTTTCCCATGTTGTATTGAGGTATTCTAATTTCTCCAAAGAACAAACTGTTGCCTTGATTTACAATAAAAAGTTCTTGATTGGGTATTATGTTTTGATTTTCTTGCAAAGCACTAGCGTAATCAACAATACCACTGAAAGGTGAAAAAATCACATATTTCATTAGCCATGCTTCTGTTTCATTGATGATACTGTTGAGAGCTTGTCTAAACTTTGTTTGTTGTTCTGTAATTGTATTTTCTAAAGCTAAAATTTCTTTTTCTTTAGTCAATAAACTGCTATGATTGTTTATTAAGGCGTTGTTGGCTTGTTGAAGGGTATATTTACTCGCTAAATATTTGTTTTCTTGTAATCTAAATTCGCTATTCGAAATCACTTTTTTACTTTTTAATTGCCGATAGGCTTCATACTCTTGTTGCGCATTTTGATACTCTTGTTGTTGTATGTTTTTTTGCTGATTAATTTCTTCCCTCATTTGGTTAATCTGTTGAATATCTCGTTGCAAGTATGCTTTTTGTGTTGAATAAAAGCCGTTTTGTTGCGTATTTAAGTATTGAAGATAGTCTTGATAAAAAGATTGATAGCTCGCTTGTAATTCTCCTAGATTTAAGTTGTTGGGTAAAAAAGTTGAATTTATGGTTTGATTTGTATTTTGTTTCAGCTGTTTTAATTTTTCTGCAAAGAAAAGCACATCATTATGGCTTCCTGTACTTTCTATAAAAGCCAAAATTTGATGATTGTTAACTTTTTCGTTTTCTTTTACCAATAGGCGAACCAATTTGCCTGATTGATGAGCGATAACCGATTTGGGTGCATTTTCATTGTTGATTTTTAGACTTGTTTTGATCACATCTGGGTATTCAACAAATGCAGCGAGTACGATAATAAGCAACAAAACCGCCATAATAACCATCATGCCGCTACGGATAATCCAACGAGGTACGGCTGTAATGATTTCTATTATTTCTTCACTTTTTTCAGTATTTCTTGGCATTTGTATAATTTTTAAACTCCCAACTCTAATTGATTTTTTACTAATTGATAATATTCGCCTTTCAACATTGTGAGTTCTTGGTGTGTGCCTTGCTCCACAATTATTCCATTGTTTAACATCACAATATTATCCGCATTTTTTACCGTACTTAATCGATGTGCGACAACAATCACCGTTTTATTTTCAAAAAATTGATTTAAATTTTCCATAATAATCTTTTCATTATTGGCATCTAGTGCATTGGTCGCTTCATCAAAAAATAAATACGTTGGATTTTTATAAACGGCTCTAGCTATCAATATTCGTTGTTTTTGTCCTTGGCTTATTCCATTTCCATCGGCTCCTATTTTGGTATTTAAACCTAAAGGAAGGCTTGCCATAAAATCTTTAAGGTTGGCTACTTCTATGGCGTGGTTTAATTTTTCGAGGTTAGGATATTCATCTGCTACGGCTATATTTTTGGTAATTGTATCCGAAAATATAAAACCATCTTGCATCACCGTACCGCATTGACTACGCCAAAAACGATAGCCTATTTGATTTAAATTTGTGTTTCCAACATGTATTTCTCCTTTGTTAATTTCGTAGAAACGGAGTAAAATTTTCAATAATGTGGTTTTCCCACTGCCACTCATGCCCACAATAGCGGTTACTTTTCCCTCTGGTAAATTTAAGTTTATGTTTTTCAACACAGGTTCATTACCTGCTCCAGGATAAGTAAAACTCAATTCTCGAATAGAAATCGCTTTGTGAATGGGCAGCTCATTTAAGAAAGAACTTTCTTGTGGTTCTTCGTCGGCTATTTGGTGTATTTCGTTCAACCGTTCTAAACTAATTTTGGCATCTTGAAATTGCTGCAAAAAACCGATGAGCTGTTCGATGGGGCTATTTACCTGCCCTACAATATACTGTACCGCCATCATTCCACCCAAGGTTAGTTGCCCATCAATAACCGATTTGGCAACCAAAAAAGTAATCAAAATATTCTTTCCTTCATTGATAAAAAAAGCACCCACTTGTTGTATTTGGGATAGCGATAAACTTTTGACACTAAATTGAAATAAATTGGCTTGTATGCGTTCCCACTCCCA
>JAIEMU010000014.1 GCA_019751895.1 Sphingobacteriaceae bacterium
AGGGATATGATAACGTTCGGGTTCGTAAATTTCGTATTGGTTTTTTGGATAACTGTGTCCATGATCTGCGATAAATACAAAAAGCGTATTTTTATACCATTTTTGTTTTTTAGCTTTCGAAAGATAGTCGTTTATACAGGAGTCTGTGAAATAGGCCGTACTTTTGAATTTTTGAATATTATCTTTAGTTCCAAACTTCGATTCTCCAGGCAATTCAAAAGGTTCGTGATTGGTTAAAGTTAGGATGGTAGAAAAAAATGGGACTTTGCTTTTGTTGATGTGCGCTAATTGTTGGTCGAAAACTACGTTGTCGTACACTCCCCATTTTGAATTCATATCTTTTTTATCAAAACTTTTTTTGTCAACTAATTTTTGAAAACCATGACTCAACACAAAAGCTTTATAATTATCGAAATTTGATTCGCCCCCATAAAAAAAAGAGGTTTGATAACCTTTACGGTAAAATGATTGGCTAATTGAAGGTATTTTTTGCATTTTTTCTGGCCAACTTACAATACTTCCCGCTCCTAAACTAGGAAAGCCCGTTAATGAACCAATTAAGCCTTTGTCGGTTCGGTTTCCAGTAGCATAGATTTTACTAAATAAAAATCCATTATTCATTAAACTATCAAAATGAGGCGTAATGCCTTTTTCCTTACCTAGTTTATAGGTTAAATCTGTTGTGAAACTTTCTAAAATAAAAACAACAATATTTGGTCTTTGGATGCTTAAAATAGAAGTAGTACTGTCTTTTTTTACCTGATATAGTTCCTTTACATATTTTTCAGCTAATTTTTTATCCAAAAAAGAATAAGGATTGGTTTTTTCTTTTCGATGCGAAAGCACACTTGACATTAAGTTCCATTCGGTATTTAAAGCGGTGTGATTTAAAATTTGATGTTTAGAAAAGTAGGCCACGCTTTGATTATTTGGCGCCACACCCAATCCCCCTCTAATAAATAGAAAATTTAGTGTTAGCATAGCCAATGCAAACAATATTCGCAATAAAATACTTTCTTTTTTTACATAAATGCTTTTTGTTGAAAAAACAAATAATACCAACAATGAAGAACTTAATAAAATAATAAGGGAAAGCAAAGAAGGTAAAAATGGAACAGATAAGCTTGAAGCAATGGCTTCGGAAGGACTATTAAATAAAAAAGAAAATACTTTCGCATTCATCTTTGAACCCCAATTTTGATAAATATTGAGATTGATAATAGAAAAAAAGCTAAACAATACAGCTAAAATACGATTGTAGGTAGTTATCCAAGCGATGTTTAAAACGTTTCGCCGTTTGGGAAATTGAAGAAGTATGAAAATTAATGGAAAAATTGCCATATAGGCAACCATAGATAAATCCAAACGCAGTGAATGGAAAAATATAGATAGAATATCTAAAAACGGGATATTTTTAATCTTTTCGTAAAAAAAAGTTAAAAATATAATCTTATCAATTGCGAAAAAAAACAGCCAAAAGATAAAAAAGCGTACAAAAAAAATCAGGCTCTTAAACATTGACAACGAAAGTAATTAAAATTATCAAAATAAAAGCCTGATTTTAAAGGAAATTTAAATAGGTAGATTAACCTCCGCCTTTCATCGCTTTTAATTCAGCATAGGTTATTTCTTCATATCCGCTTGGAATATTTGTGACAGATAATGCGCCGACTTTATCTTCATTAATTGATTTTAAAGTAAATGTGCCTTTATCACCTGTAAATTTCAAAATCGTTCCTTTTATTTCTTTGAAATCTGAGGTAGCAATATTTAACGGGATTTCAATTTCTGTGGTAGCCCAAAGTTCGTATGCAGCACCTTTTTCATCTTTGAAAGTGTATTTTGTAGCTGTGTAATTTAATAATTTTTGCGTTTCTGTGGTGGCTTTGAAATCCGAAAATTTTGGTTTAGCCTCGTTTTCTTCATCTAAATCTGCTTTTGACATTTTTGCAGCTTTTTGTATTTGTGCCACAGGTACATCTACTAACACCAAACCTGTTTCGGTTTTGGTATTTAGAAAAATTCCAATTGAAGCTGGACCTGCTTCGATTTCCATTTTAGAAACCTCTCCATTAAACTTAACTTTCATTTCGCTAGGCGCCCCAGGCATACTTTCTTTGTATTCAGCGCCATAAATTAAAGTTCCTTCGTTGATTTGCTTTTGTGCATTTGCCATTAATGAACTTGTCATTAATACGGCAGCAATTACGCTTGTTTTGATAGATTGTAACATAGTTTTGTGTTTTAGTTTAAATTTTCAGTTATTAAATGTATGATTTTTTTTCAACCATACAAATCCTTTTTGATAAATTTTATTTCGGTTTGTTACAATTTCATCTAAGTAATATTTTAATAAGATCGATTTAGCAATTGCTGTGTTAATTGTTTTAACTCCACTTTTCTTTCTTCCAAAACAGGCAAACTATTTAAGGAATGGTTTGCTATTTGGATATAACGCTCTGCCTCTTTGTTTGCCAATTCTTCAATTTTATATTTGTTGTACAATTCGGTTACGTGTTTTATTTTTTCGGCTTCAGTTGCATAATTTTTAAACATTTCTTTCTTTTCTTCTGGGCTAATCAATTGAAGAGCGGTTAGCATTAAAAATGTTTTTTTATTTGCTATAATATCTCCGCCCACTTGTTTGCCAAATTTTTCAGGGTTTCCATACACATCCAAAATGTCGTCTTGAAGTTGAAAAGCAATACCTAAACTTTCACCATATTGATAGATAAGTTCTGTTTGTTGTGCATTTGCACCAGCTACTTGTGCTCCCAACTTCATCGCTCCACCTAATAAAACGGCTGTTTTTAACCGTATCATTTCGATATATTCTGCAATCGTTACATCGTCTCTTTGTTCAAACTCCATATCGAGTTGTTGCCCCTCGCATACACCTTGCGCTGTGGTATTAAAAGTTTCTAATGCGTCTTTCAAAACAGCGCTATCTAGTTTTGCTAAGTGTTTGTTGGCTTCTACCATCATTACATCGCCACTCAAAATCGCATTGTTCGTACCCCAAATTTCATGTACCGTTTTTTCTCCTCTTCGCAGAGGTGCATTGTCCATAATATCGTCGTGGATAAGTGTAAAGTTGTGAAAAGTTTCTATTGCCAAAGCCGCATCGATTACAGGTGTTAAGTTGTCGTTAAACAATTCGGCACTCATCAAAACCAATATTGGTCGGATGCGTTTTCCTCCCAAATTCATGATGTATTGAATTGGGTCGTATAATTTTTTTGGTTGATTTGGGTAGCTAATTTGACTAATTGCTTTTTCTATGATTTCTTGTAAAGCTATTGGGTTATGCATTTTTTTGTGAGCTTGAACTTTAATTTTATTTTAAATAAGGATAAAATCAATTTGTTTTTTTGATAAATCTACTTTTTTTACTTTGATGTTTACATCGTCGCCGAGTTGGTATTTCTTTTTGTTACGCTGTCCGATTACGCAATAATTTTTTTCGTCAAAGATATAATAATCATCGCGTAAATCTCTTAATCGAATCATTCCTTCGCATTTATTTTCGGTTATTTCAACAAACATTCCCCATTCGGTAACGCCTGAAACTACCCCAGCGTATTCAATGCCAATATTGTCCATTAAATATTCGGCTTGTTTGTATTTTATGGAAGCTCTTTCAGCATCTGCGGCTTTTTTCTCCATTGCTGATGAGTGAGAAGCGGCAATTTCGTATTGTTCGGCATTTACCGATTTGCCATTGTTTAAATAATGAGCCAACAATCGATGAACCATTACATCAGGATAACGACGAATAGGGGAGGTGAAATGCGTGTAATGCTCAAAAGCTAAACCATAATGACTTGTTTTTTTTGTAGTGTAAATGGCTTTTGCCATAGAACGAATGGCCAAAGAGGTGAGTATATTTTGTTCTTTTTTACCCTCTACGTCGCTCATCAAAAAGTTGAGCGATTTTGCTATCTCGCTTCCAGACTTCATATTGATTTTGTAGCCAAATCTCGCTGCAAAGTTTGAGAAGTTTTCTAAATTTTCAATATTTGGACTGTCGTGGCTACGGTATATAAAAGTTAACTTATCTTTTCCATTTCCTTTTTTAGCAATAAATTCAGCTACTTTTTTGTTCGCCAAAAGCATAAAATCTTCAATGAGTTTGTGAGCGTCTTTGCGTTCTTTTACATATACGCCAATAGGTTTGCTATTTTCGTCTAATTTAAATTTCACTTCTGCACTTTCAAAACTAATGGCTCCATTTTTGAATTTTTTATCTCTAAGGATGTAAGCAAGTTCATTTAATTTTAAAATTTCATCTGCATAATCGCCATTTTTTGTTTCTATGATTTCTTGTGCTTCTTCGTAGCTAAATCTACGATTGGAGTGTATGACCGTTCTCCCAAACCATTCGTTCAAAATTTCTGCTTTTTCATTCAATTCGAAAACCGCCGAAAAACATAATTTATCTTCGTTTGGTCGTAACGAACAAACGCCATTGCTCAATCGCTCGGGTAGCATAGGAATTACCCTATCTACCAAATAAACAGAAGTTGCCCTATTGTAGGCTTCTTTTTCAAGTTCACTATTTGGCGTTACATAATGCGAAACATCGGCAATGTGAACGCCAATTTCATAATTTTTATTAGGGAGTTTTTTGAATGAAATGGCATCATCAAAATCTTTAGCATCAATAGGATCGATGGTGAAAGTAGAAACGTTTCGGAAATCTTTTCTACCAACTAAATCTTTTTCTAAAACATTTTCAGGAATATTATTAGCCTCTTTTTCTACTGCCTCAGGAAAGCTTAACGGGAAACCATATTGCGCCAAAATAGCGTTCATCTCTGTGTCGTTTTCGCCTTCTGTGCCCAATACATGTGTTATTTTCCCAATGGGATTTTTGGTGCCTTCTTGCCAACTGGTAAGACTTACTTGTACTTTTTGATTGTTTTTTGCGCCATTAATTTCACTCAATGGAATGAAAATGTCGTTAAACATTTTTTTGTCGTCCGTAACAACAAAGGCGAATTTTTCGGATAGTTTTATATTACCTACAAATTCTGTTTTGGCTCTTTGCAACACCTCTACAACTTCTCCTTCGTTTTTTCTAGAGCTTCTTTTCGGAATGATGAGCACTCTTACGGTGTCGCCATGGAGGGCATTTTTTATTTTTTTAGGAGAGACATAAATGTCTTTTTCAAATTCATCATCAGGAACAATGTAGGCAGCACCCTCGGCTGTCATATCTACTTTTCCGATTATAAATTTTTGAACTTCTTTTAATTTAAAACGACCTTTTTCAATTTCTGTTAGAATTTTGTCATGGGTTAATTCTTTTAGGATGTTAGAAACAATGGTTTTTGCTTCAGCATCAACTAATTTTAGTTTTGCTGTAATTTGTTTGTAATTGAAAGATTGTTTGCTATGCTTATTAAAAACTTCGACAATTAATTGTTTTAAGATAGGGTTCAAATGCGCATTGTTGTTTCTTG
>JAIEMU010000025.1 GCA_019751895.1 Sphingobacteriaceae bacterium
AAAAGCAATTGAAGACTACAAGCGCAAGGGCAATGAGATACGCAAACTATCCATTGAAGGTCTTTTTATTGAATCTCCTGAAGCACAGCAAACACGGATTAAATACTTGCTCAATCCCAATAATTACAATGCTTTCTTTCAATACTATTTTGGTGCGGGTGATAAATATTCACTCACAGATTCGGATTGTTCCAAATTTCAAATCAATGCCACCAAGGAATTAATCAAGCATCAAATCATTACCCAGTTTAGAATTTGGTTTAGAGGTTCGGCAAAGAGTACGCATACCAATATTGGCAACCTCTTTTTACTCAAACAACTGCAACAAACCAAATTTGCAGTGATTGTGGGTGCCAACGAATTGAGAGCGAATTTACTCCTTGCCGATATACAAATACACCTGGAGTACAACGAACGTATCATTAAAGATTTTGGTATGCAAATGTCTTATGGCGATTGGTCGAAAGGAATGTTTGAAACCACCGATGGTGCTTATTTTATGGCGCTAGGTATCGACCAACCGTTTCGTGGTTTACGCCGTTTTGCTAATCGTGTGGACTTTGCTAGTGTGGACGATGTGGAAGATAGAGAGGTAGCCAATAATCCTAGAAGAGTACGTCAGCGCTCCGAAAAAATACTTTCAGACCTTGGCGGTGCTTTTTCTAAAAATACCAAACGATTAGTCATCAATAATAATTTGATTACCAATACAGGCATCATATCCTACCTCACTAATAAAATTGGGGATTCGGAATATACCAAAATTTCAAAGGTCAACATCGTGGACAAAGACGGTAAACCTACATGGAGTGAACGTTATAGCGACCAAGATGTGAAGGTGGAGCGAAACAAAACCGACTACTACACCTGGTGCCGTGAGTTTATGAATACACCTATTGAAGAGGGTAAGATTTTTCAAGAAAAATGGATTCAATATACCACCATTCCAAAGCTACAAGAGATGGATGCTTTGGTATTGTATGGCGATTTATCGTACAAAGAAAATGGCGACTACAAAGCCTTAATGCTTTTGGGTAAAAAAGGACGTAATTTCTATTTGGTGGATTGCTATGTAAAACAGTCGTCTCGTAGCCAATGCGCCCAATGGCTATACGATACCTACGAAGATTTAAAACTCGCAGGTTATAATGTGCATTATTTTATTGAAGGTCTATTTGCCCAGGACGAATTTACCTCCGACTTTGACCTTGAAGGCGACCAACGTGGCTATTATATTCCCATTGTAGCCGATAAAAACCCAAAAAGTGGGAAATACGAACGCATCGAATCGATGGTGGGTTTTTGGGAACGTAGCAATATTTTCATAAATGAAAAAATCAAAGACCAAACTTCTTGCAAAAATTTCATCACCCAGTTATTGGCTTTTGAAAAAGGAAGTACCGCTCACGATGATGCGCCTGATGCCTTTCAGTCTGGACTGTCCAAACTCAACGTATTTACTTATACCGATAAATTCGACTTTACAACCAATTCTATAAAATCATTCAATAGCAAATCTAAACACAGATACTAAAATGCAATTTTTAAAAGATACAGATTTCGATGCTGCACTTAAAGCAGAAATTAAAGCGATGCTTTTCGATACACAAAAACTTAACATTGCCGAAGGCTATGCCATTGGCAGGCTCAATCATTATATCGGTGGCAAATACGATGTAACAAAGGTGCTCAACACCAAAAAAAATCCATCAGGTGATGACATCCGTGACCAATTCATTGTAGAGCTCTTGGTAAACATTACCCTATACAGATTATACACGCAATTCGCACCCTCAAAAATACCCGAAACCCGAACCAGCGATTACGACGATGCCATCAAGTGGCTCTCGAAAGTAGGCACAGGCGAAATCCCTAGCATATTGCCACCATTAGAAACCGAAACAACACAATTTAAAATCAATTCATACCCAAAACAAAACCACCGATTTTAAGGCGATTTAAAACGCTTATTTGTTTTAATCGACACATTACACCAAAAAACAAATAAAAATAAATGCGAACACTAAAAACCGCCTTGCGAACAACGTTAAATACCAACACATGAAAAATATTTTCAATATCTTCAAAAATACCCCCAAAACAACGCAACCTAACTACATCAAGGTGCAGGCAAAAGACAATGCCGACTACAAAATTTTAACCCAAATTTTAGACACCCACATTGATTTCTCTCGAAAAGAAATTAAACACTGGCGTGAGGCAATACAGCTAGCTAAAGCACCCGAAACTCCTAATCTTGTCGATTTACAAGATATTTATACCGACAAAGGTATGGACGCTCATTTGCAAGCCCAAATCATGCTCCGCAAAATGGCGGTGCAAAACACGCCTTTTTTTATTTACAAGGATAGCGGTGAAATAGACCCACAAGCCAGCACTATATTTAATAAAAAATGGGCTTTCGATATCATTGACGAATTGCTCAACTCCGTTCTTTTTGGCACTACCATTATCGAAATTCAACAAGTGAGCAAAAACAATGTGAGCTTTGCCGTTATTCCTCGTCGTAATGTTGTACCCAAATTAAAAAAGGTACTTACCAACGCTTACGATTATCAAACGGCTATCGATTACAGTGCACCGCAATATGCCAACACCATCATTCAATTGGGTGATGATGACAATATAGGTATCGTGAATAACATCTTACCGCAATTGATTTGGAAAAATCACGCACAGCAATCGTGGGCTGAATTTTCCGAACGTTTCGGCATTCCTATGGTTGTGGCGTTTACCAACCAACGTGACCCTAAATTCATATCCGAACTTAATGACAAATTGAGAGACCTTGGCGAATCGGTTTCGGCAACCATGCCCATCGGTACACAATTGGAAATTAAGCAACCCACCAATACCGATGCTTATCAGGTATTCAAAGCAAGGATGGATTTTTGCAACGAGGAAATCTCTAAGCAGATAGTAGGTGGCACCATGCTGTCGGATAGTGGCAGTTCTAGGGCGCAGTCCGAAGTACACGAACGTAATTTGGATGCTAAAATATCCTTGGGCGATATGCGTTTGATTGAGTTTTATTTCAACGACATTATCATTCCTGTATTGCAACGCAATGGCTTGGCTGTGCCTGCCAATACTCGCTTTGCTTTCGATAAAACAATGCAACTCTCGCCAAAAGAGACGCTTGAAATTGTAAAAGGATTATCTGAAAATTATACCATTTCAGCCGAATGGGTTTCTAAAACTTTTAACATTCCATTGGAAGCAAAAGCAATCACATCCACCGAGCCTAGTCTCGACCCCAATGCGAAAAAAAAAAGCTTTGACACACCCCAAGCACTAGCGCCTTGTTGTGGTCCCATCACGGCTGCCATTAAGGATACGGAGGTAAAAAATCTAAAAAACAGATTGAACACCATTGCCAAAGAGCTGTACAATCAAAACTCGGATACCGCTTTGGCAAACACCGCTTTGTCGGCAACACAAACCGCCAACATACTCAACAAAGCACTTGCTGAAGGGTTCGACATCAGTCCCGATATTGCCTACGATAGTCCCGATTATGTGGCTTATCAAGCTATGCAAATGAATGTTTTTCAGTTTTCGGCAGCCAAACAATTAGATATGTTGCAATATGCCAACGCAATGCTATTGGACGAAAAAGGAGAAAGACGTTCGTTTCACAGTTTCCAACAAAAGATTGATTTATTAGGCAACGACTACCAAAAAAACAAGCTACGAGCCGAATACAATTTGGCAACCGCCACAGGGCAATCGGCAGCCAATTGGCACCGCTTAATGGCCGACAAACAAAATGTGCCTTATGTGCAATACCAAACCATGGCCGATAGCCGTGTACGCAACGAACACAGCACATTGAACAATAGAGTATTTAGCCTCAACGATGCCAATTTGGGTAAAATATTACCGCCCAATGGTTGGGGTTGCCGTTGCGAGCTGGTGGCTTATCCCTACAAACCAAAGGAGGTAGCCGATGCAGGTGCTTTAATAGGATCGGCAAAAATTAAAGCCGATTTTCAAATTAATAGAGCCGTAGCCAAAGAAGTGTTTACCGCCAATCAAATGTACATCAAAACCAATATTGATGAGCAACTGGCTAAACTCAATGACATTACCTGGCAACATTACGGACTAGCCGAAACACCTGTATCGGATGTAGCCTTGAAAATTGATGACAAACTAACCATTAAAGACGTTCGCAAGGCATTCACAGAAGCCATGGACAAAAACAAAAATGTGGTGTATGAAGATTATATGAAGAGAAAGTTGGTGCTAGGGGAAAATAATTTTATCAAGCATACTGAGGGTAAATACATTCTTTCAGATGAAAATAGGCATTTGTATTTTGACAAGATTGGCGAAGTGCTGGCTGAACCTACCGAAGTGTATTTGAGGTATTACGGTGTATTACCTTCAATGAGATACATAAAGTATTACAATGATGGCTCAAGTATAATTGTACAAGGTGGATTTAATGAAGAAGGATTGTTTGAAATAGGTTCTTGGTTCAAGAATAATACACAAGAAAATCGTAAAGGATGGTTAGTAAAGTAAGAGGTAGAAAGCATCCATTAGGCGACCCAAAGTCCACACCCTCCTAATGTCTCGTGTGGCAGCGATACTGGTTAATTTGCATCCTACCTCTTATTTATCCTACAAACATAAAAACTATTTATCACAAAACAAAATGACCTTATTACTAAGAGAAATAAACCAAATAGCCAAAGCCTACGACCGCATTGTTTCAAGAGCTGGAGCGGAAGGGGTGCAATTTTTCAAGCAAAGGTTTACGGAGCAAAACTGGGTAGATAACAGTACCCAAACTTGGAAACGTAGCCGAAGACCCGACAAAAGAGCTTTAATTGGTACAGGTGTGCTTCGTCGTTCTATTCGTGTGGTGTCCAAATCCGATACCCGTATCGTGATTGGCACCGATGCCAAGTATGCCAAAATACACAACGAGGGTGGCAAAATACCCATTACCCCACAAATGCGTAAATATTTTTGGGCAAAGTATTATGAACTCAAAGGTGATGTCTCCGAAGATAAAAAAGGCAGGGAGCGAAAAAATAAACGAAATCGTAACCTCAACAAACAAGCCAACACCTTTAAAGCAATGGCACTAACAAAAAAAGACAGTTTAAGAATACCCAAACGCCAATTTATGGGTGCTTCGGCAATGCTCAACAAACGTATCGAACGCATTTTACATTCAGAATTACAAAAAGCATTAAAAAAATAACATGGCAAGCATAGAAGTATTACTCAACCTCAAAAACCAACTCACCGCCAAACTCAAAGACGTTTCGGGTGATATAGACAAACTCAAAGCCAAAATGCAAGGTTCGGCAGATGCCATCAGCAATATCGGTTTAAACCAAGTAAGGGCACTCAAAGCCGCACAAAACGAGATACCTGGTATCGGGCGTGGCATGGATTTAATTACCAACAAATATACCCTCAT
>JAIEMU010000081.1 GCA_019751895.1 Sphingobacteriaceae bacterium
GCCGAGGGCGCGGATATTGTGATGGTTAAACCAGGTCTGCCATATTTAGATATTTTATATCGGGTAAAACAAGAGTTTAAAATGCCAACTGCGGTCTATCATGTGAGTGGCGAATATGCGATGTTAAAAGCCGCCGCGCAAAATGGTTGGCTGGATTACGAAGCGACCTTGCTTGAAACTATGTTGAGCTTTAAACGTGCTGGGGCTGATATTATTTGGACTTATGCTGCATTTGATGTGATTAATATTTTACGTAAATATTGATAGCTTTGTGTTCTAAAATTAGCATAAACGAAATTAGTATTGTGAATGTTGCACTACAGTATCAAGACAGAGTATTATTAACAAGGTGTATTGGGCATAGTAATGATAAACATATAAAACTTGTTGTTTGAATTATGACAAAAATAGGTACGCCACAACTGAATTAATTACACTTTAGGCAAGCAGTTGGTTTGGGAATTTTACCGTAGGTAAAGATGAATAAAGAAATTTTAATTAAAAGTAAAAAACGAGTACAAAAGCACGGCGAGGTGTTTACGCCATCATGGATGGTAGAAAAAATGCTTGAGATTGAAGGTATAAAAAGATGTTGTGAAAATTTGACAGCGACATTTCTTGAACCGTCCGCAGGTGAAGGAGCTTTTCTAACTGCAATACTAAGGCGTAAGCTTGGAATGGTGGTAGAAAAACATTGTATGGATATAAATCAATTTGAAAATTTTTCACTTTATGCTTTATCGACATTATACGGTATTGAATTTTTAGATGATAATATTCAAATGTGTGTGATGAATTTATACCAAGAGTATTATGAGTATTATTTTAAAATAGCGCAAAAATTTAATGTTAAGTTAAAAAAGAAAGTATTAGATAGTGCTAAATGTATTATAAAATCAAATATAAGACAAGGTGATTTTTTAACTCAATTAACCGCTAATGGTGATGTAATTATATTTTGCGAATGGAGGTTAGTAAAAGGTATTACCAAGCAAACCAAAAATATAATGGTAAGTCGCACTGGATATACATTACAAGATATTTATGGTAAAAAAGAAAATGAAATAGGTACACTGATGGGGAAAATAAAGCCATTAGCGAATAATCAACAATTATTGTTTGATTATGATGAGCCGTTAGAAATTCAAACTGATAAATATCATTATGTAAGTGTTGTAATTACTGATATATATAAAGAAGAGGTAGAGAGATATGAGTAAAATGGTGACATACCAAACATTTGAACGAAAAGTAATTTATGCATTTAGTGTTCAAAATAAAGATGGAAAATTAGCTTACTATGATGGTCTTGAGAAAATTGGTGATACTTCGATAACTGATTTTAAAATTGATGCTCGCGACAATAGTGATGACCTCAAAGAAGTTGCAAGCAAGCGAATTAAACAATATGCTGGAACTTCTGGACTACCTTATAAGATTGATATTTCAAGGTTGGCAGTCACAAGAGATAATAAATTTTTCCGAGATCATGATGTTCATGAAGTATTAAATCGTTCAGGAATCAAAAAAGAGGAATTAGGCACTGCTAATGAATGGTATCGCACGGATGTTAAAACAATTATTCAGGCAATCGAGGCTGTAGAGCAAGGAAAATCTTCTATTCATAATGTTGTTGCAGAAAATATATCAAAACCCATAAATTTTCGCCCCGAGCAAATTGATGCAATAAACCAAACTATCAAAATATTCAAGAAAAAAGATAAAATGTTGTGGAATGCAAAAATGCGTTTCGGGAAAACATTATCAGCCTTACAAGTAGCAAAAAAGAATAACTACAAAAAGACTTTGATTATTACGCATCGCCCAGTAGTGTCTGATGGCTGGTTTGATGATTTTCATAAAATTTTTGCTAAAGAAGATGGTTATGTTTTTGGCTCAAAAACTAAGGGCGAAAAAATCAAATATTTGGCAAATCAAGACAAACCATTTGTTTATTTTGCCAGTATGCAAGACTTACGAGGATCTGAGCAAGTAGGCGGTAAACATGGCGATAAAAATAACGAAATTTTTGCAATTGAGTGGGATTTGGTTATTGTTGACGAAGCACATGAAGGAACTCGCACTGAATTAGCACAAAATGTATTAGATAGTGTTAAATTAACTAAAGAGCATACGACAAAAATATTGGAATTATCTGGGACGCCTTTTAATATCCTTGATGACTATGACGAAGCACAAGTTTTTACTTGGGATTATGTCATGGAACAAGAGGCTAAGCAACAATGGACTAATGAACATCCTAATGAAGCTAATCCATATCAATCATTGCCAAAAGTTAATATGTACACTTTTGAACTCAAAAAGAAATTTTCTGACGCAAAATTTGTTAACACTGAAGATAAAGCCTTTAATTTTATGGAGTTTTTTCGGGTAGATGACGATGGCAAATTTATTTATGAAGATAATGTTAAGGTTTTTTTGGATGAAATAACTAAATCAGATAGCAAAACAAATTATCCTTTTTCAACTGAAGATTTTCGTAATCAATTGCGTCACACTTTATGGCTTTTACCAAGTGTAGCAAGTTGTAAGGCGCTAAAAGAAGTGCTTGATCAACATAAAATTTTTAAAGCAAATTATGTAGTTATAAATGTAGTGGACAATGGAGATGGAGACGAAGAAAATCAAAGCGATCTTGATCGAGTACGTAACGCAATCACTAATGAACCATCGAATACACGAACAATCACACTTACTGTCCGTAAATTAACAACAGGTGTGAATGTGCCAGAATGGACCGGAGTGGTATTTTTGAATAATACTACATCACCTGCCAATTATTTGCAAGCTGCCTTTCGAGCGCAAACGCCGTTTAGTGATAAAAAACTTGGTGAGAAAACGAATTGTTATATTTTTGATTTTGCTCCAGATCGTGCATTGACAGTTATCACAGAAGCGGCTAAATTGAATTCGGGGGTTGGTAAGAAAAATACTACGGCTCAAAAAGAGCAGATGACAAAATTTCTTAACTTTTTACCAATTATCGGTGAACCTGGTAATGGTATGCAAGCTTATGATGTAGATTCATTATTAGGGCAACTCAAGAAAGTTTATGCTGAAAAAGCCGTGCGTACTGGTTTTGCAGATGATTCTCTATATAATGATCATTTGCTCACGCTAACCGATGCAGATGTAAATGCTTTTAATGACCTAAAAGCAATTATTGGCAAAACTGATAAAGAAAAATTACCAAGCAAGATTGATGTAAATAAGCAAGGTTTATCTGACGAAGAATATGAAAAAGCTGAACAAGCCAAAGCGAAACCCCAAAAAGAACGCACGGCAGAAGAGCAAGCTGCAATTGACAAATTCAACGAGGCAAAGAAAAACCGCAAAACCATGATCTCAATTTTACGAGGTATTTCGGTTCGTATTCCATTAATGATATATGGTATGGATTTGGATATTGATAAAGATATTAAAATTCAAAACTTTGCTAATCAGGTAGATAATACCTCATGGAAAGAGTTTATGCCAAAAGGAGTGAGTAAAGAGTTATTCAATCAGTTCGCTAAATATTATGATGCGGAAGTATTTATTGAAGCTGGGCGAATTATCCGCAATCGTGCAAAATCTTATGATGAGTTAGACTACATTAAACGTGCTGAAAAAATCGCTGAGTTATTTGGCACATTCAAAAATCCAGATAAAGAAACTGTACTTACCCCTTGGCGCGTGGTAAATCTTCAGTTGGCAAAAACCATAGGTGGATTAAACTATTACGATGATGAATTTAAATATATGACTGAAGATGGTAAAGATGTTCGCCATTGGGTAGAACATGAAAATACTCAAGATATATTTAGCCAACATCGGAAAATATTAGATATGGAAACTAAAACTGGACTTTACTCACTCTATGCGGCGGCATCACTTTTTTATCAACGTTGTAATGAATGGAAACGCGAGCATCAAGGAGAGTTTAATCACCACCTGAAGCGTTGGGAATCATCAAAAGAATTCGATAGAGAACAAGTCATCAAAGATATTTTACAAAATAATATCTATTTTCTGGCTAATACACCGATGGCTAAAACTATTGCCAAGCGAACTTTAGTTGGTTATTCAGATTGGCAAACTAATATTTTATATCTAGATAATCTTAGCCAAAAATTAAAAAATAGTATTGATGAAACAGCACAAGAAATAACAGAAGGATTTGGGAAAATGAAATTTGATGTAGTAATTGGAAATCCACCGTATCAAGAGGAAGCTATTGGTGATAGTACACAAGCACCACCCATTTATCATAAATTTATGGACGAAGCATATAAACTTGCCGATAAAGTTAGTTTTATTACTCCTGCACGTTTTTTATTCAATGCTGGGGCAACAGGGAAGTCTTGGAATGAGAAAATGCTTAATGATGAGCATTTAAAAGTAATATATTTTAATCAAGACAGTTCCAAAGTATTTCCAAACACTGATATTAAAGGTGGTGTTGCAGTCACTTATCGTGATAGGAGTAAGAATTTTGGAGCAATTGGTACATTTACTAGTTTTGATGAGTTAAATTCTATTTTGTATAAAGTTGTAATTAAAACAAAAGATACTTTGGATTCTGTTATAACTGGTCGTGGTGTTTATCGATTAACTGAGACCGCGTTGAAGGAGCATCCTGAAATTGAAGAACTTCAATCTAAAGGACATAAAACAGATGTAGGTTCTGGTGCATTTAAGATTTTAACTGACGTTATCTTTTTTGAAAATGAACCAGCTGATGGAAAAGAGTATGTTCAAGTTTTAGGACTTCTAAATAATCAGCGTGTCTATTATTGGATTGACAGACGATATTTGAATGACCCTCAAAATTTTGAAAAATGGAAGGTAATTATTCCACAGGCAAATGGAAGTGGACAGTTTGGAGAACTTATTAGTTCTCCCTTGGTTGAGAATCCCTATGTTGGGGCAACAGAAACATTCCTTTCAATAGGAGCCTATGATTCAGAATTTGAGGCACAGGCAACTTTAAAATATATCAAGTCTAAATTTGCTCGTACGATGCTTGGAATTTTGAAAATTACACAAGCTATGACACGTGAAAAATGGACAAAAGTTCCTCTCCAAGATTTTACTGCCCATTCCGACATTGATTGGAGTAAATCTATTTCTGAAATAGATCAACAACTTTATAAAAAATATGGGTTTGACGATAAAGAAATTGCTTTTATTGAAGAAAAAGTGCGAGCAATGGAGTAATTTAGTATCCCAATAATTGGCAATTTACGCTAATTATTGGGACACAAAAATTTATGCATCTTAAAAATTCCAGCCACTGCGCCAAAATAAGTAGTGCACCACATAGTCACGTGAAAATTCAAAGCCACCAATGGCAGGTAGAAACGCAATAAAGCTCAAGATAACCGCGAGTAGGTAACTATAAACGCAATAGCGCACCCAGCGCTGATTCCAATCCAGC
>JAIEMU010000092.1 GCA_019751895.1 Sphingobacteriaceae bacterium
ATCAACTTGATTAAAAAATCGGTAAGGATAGAAATGTTTATCCTCGTGCTGATGTGTAGCAATATCCATGAACGAATAAAATCTACACTGATACGCCCCAAAAATAGCATCGTTTGGGCAATTAAAATGAGGTAGATAAAATTCAGATTTCGGGTATTTATACCCACATCTACCACACTTTGGGTAATAAATGGGATAATTAACTGGAGTAAACTACCTATCCCTAAACCTAAAAACAATTGAAAGATTAATTTTTTATACGGCAGCATATACGCCCATAAATAGGCGAAGTTTAGGGTGCTAATTTTATCATTTTCTTGTTGGTAAAAAACAGGGGTGGGACTCAAAACTAAGGCAATGCCTCTGTTTTCGTTGGGCTCGGCTACCCAATGTTTTATAAATTCGGTTTCATTGTAACAAAGCAAACCTTGTGCAGGGTTGGCAATATAAAATTTACCCTTGCTAATTTTATACAGAACCACAAAATGATTTTGATGCCAATGCAACACACAAGGCAAATCTATCTCCTGCAATTGTTGGCTATTGAGTTTGATTCCTGTACTCCGAAAGCCTAATTTTTCAGCCGCTTCGCTAATACCCAATAACGAAACACCCTCTCGGTTGATACCGCTTATCTCTCGCAAACGTTGCAAACTAAAATTCTTGCCGTAATGCTTGGCTATCATCCGCAAACACGAGGGACCGCAGTCCATCGTATCGGGTTGTTTGTAAAAAGGGAAGGATTTCAAAATGTGGTTTTGGTTTGTTTACTCAAAAAATCTTCTAACTCTACTGTAGAAATATTTTTCTTGATAATTACCCCCTTTTCATTAACTAAAAAATTTGTTGGAAAAGCATAAACTCCTATATTGGTGGCTTCAACGCCATCTATATCCCAATATTGAGGCCACAAAAGTTGATGTTCTTTTATTGCGGCTAGCCAATCTGATTTGTGTTTAGGTTTATCTGTTGAAATACCGATAATTTCAAACCCCTTATTTTTATACCTGTTATATGTTTGTTTTAAATTATCAAACTGAGCTCTGCATGGGCCACAATGGCTATACCAAAAATCTACCAAGGTATATTTATGTTTAGAAAACTCCGCTTCACCAAACCTTTCTTTGTGAATATTGATAGGATTAACACCTGTAAATATTTTACCTACACTAAATTCAGCGTTGGCACGCAGTTTGGTAGATAATATTTTGCCTACGCTGGAATATTTAATTTCATTTGAAAAACTTTCAAAAATAGAATCGAAAATTTTTGTGTAGCCAAATTCCACTAAATATATTAATTTCCATAAAGCAAAATATGAATTTTGATTTTTTTTAACATAAGCAAGTAATCTTTCATCACTCATTTGGTCAAATAAATTGTACTCTTTTTGTAAGTCTAACTTAATATTTTCAGGTATTTTTCGTTTGTACAAAATAGTCAAGCTATCACTTTTTTTGTCTAAAGAAGCTAATTTCTGTGTTAAATCTAATCTAAATAGGGAATAATCAATATCTTCTTTCATAATTTCACTATCCAACTGTGGCATTTCCCGATTAGCTTTAACATCTATATTCACATTTTGAGTTCCCGATTGAATCACAAAGTTGTCCGAGTAATAGCTGTTCCCATAGTTTAAATAATAGCCCGTAGGAATGTCAATTTTTCCTGAAAATGTAAATTTCCCATCCTTTACGCTTGCATACATTTCTTGGCTATTTTTGGGATAATAATCTCTTTGCCCTATATATCTGAGTTCTACAGTACCGGTGTCGATGTTAATCGTACCTTGAAGTGTAAATTTTTGTTGTGAAAATCCATTGAAGGTAAGAAATATAAAAAGTATGATTATAAGGTATTTCATATAATTGATTTTTAAAACCGGAGTTAAAAAGATATTTTCAACTCCGGTTTATTGTCCGGCTTTAGTTTCTACTTTTACATAAACCATTTACACACCAATCACGAGCATCTGTGCATGGGCATTTATCGCAATTATTTGCGACAACGGTAGGACACTCATCTATTGGAGCATTTCCCCCCATTACATTTTTCATTTGTTCTTTGGTCAATTTGTTTAATTTATTCATCATACGTGCTGTTGTTTTACATTGAAAAAACAGCTAAAAAAGGTTAGTTTTGCAATTGGTTAATTTTTTGTTTTGCCTTTTTTGGGTGGACAAATGTCTGCGGGCTTGCAGACCAAACCTTTTACAGCCAGCCCTTGGTTGGCTGTAAATTTTATTTCATCATTCTTCTAAAAGTTTGTCTAACAATTTTTTTAGTTTAGGGTCTGATGGACGAGGAGCGTCTCCATGTATAATTTTGCCGTTCTTATCGAGTATCACATAACGAGGAATTAAGCTTAAGTCTATGTTGTTTTGAAAAAATTGGGTTGCTTTTTTATTGAGTATAAAATTATTTTCTTTACTCATACTTTCATCCTTTAATGCTTTCTGCCAAGCATTAAATTCCTTATCTTTAGATAAATAAATAAATTTAATTTTTTTACTTTCATATATTTTTTCCAATTCTTTAGAATAAGGCATCTCCATTCTACACGGTTGACACCAAGATGCCCAGAAATCGAGAAATACAATATTCCCTTTATATGAATTAAATAATTTAGTTAAAAAAACATCTTTTTCTTCACTATTTTTCAATGTTATTGTAGAATCCTTATCCCATAAAAAATTAAATGATTTATATTTGATATAAAAAGGACGTAACTCTTCATAATAGTTTTTATTGGTAAATATACTTTGGCTTTCTTTGTAAATCGTATCTATTGCCAACTCATATTCAGCATCTTTTTTTTCAAAATAACCCTGCAATAAATTAACTAATAGAATATCTTTTGTAGTGGCTGTAAAATTGCTTTTTATAAAATTAAATTGCTTTTTTAACGTAACAGATATTTTTTCATTTGTCGTAGATTTTGCTAAATAACATTCCAGAAAGGTGTTCAATCCTAAAAAATAATTAAATGAATTCGTGTATTTTTCGTTTTGCAAAACTGTAAGGTTTAGATTCTCGAAATAGGCTCTTTCTATTTTACTATCCTCATTTTTAACCGATCTATATTCGGATGATAGTGAGTAGATATATAGATAAAAAATTTGTGCAAAAGCCCATTCTTCAAATTGCTTAGAACATTGATATTTTGAACAATATTCATCTAAAAATGCTTTTCTTTTTAAATAGACTTCATATTTTTTATTTTTATATACTAATAAATCACTCCCTAAACCGTTTTCTAATTTTTCTCGCTCCTCTATTTCTACTTCTTTATTTAGTTTATCAAACGCCATAAAATTGGCATAATAGTTATAATGTGCAGCGTTTTTACCCATAAACCTCAATTGATCACCTTTAATATCAACATAAATGGAATCCCCAGGTTCACAAAAAACTTGATTATTCTCAATATTAACGGATTGCTTATTCGGAATATAAAACTTTAGTATAAAAGTGCTATCTGGTTGAATAGGTATAGATGTCCAATTAGTAGATAATACATTTATAGGAATTGAGATAGAAAGATGTTTTTTGTCCGCTATTTTACCCGTAATAATTACATTCGTAGTTTTTTGTGCCTTTGCTGTTACGCTTAATAACAATAAAAAAGTTAAAATAGATTTCATTCTAAGTAGAGTTTAAATCAGTAAAATTCCTCGAGGATTTTCCTCGGAGTTATAGCGAAAAGTTTGAAAACCCTAGGTTTTCATAAAAAAACTAAAAAAAATACTTTGATTGAATTATCCCCATTACATTTTTCATTTGTTCTTTTGTCAATTTTTTCATTTTAGGTACTGTTATTTTACATTGAAAAAACCGCTAAAAAAGGTTAGTTCAGATATCAAACTACTTCTTTTAATTTTTCCAAAAAACTTTTCCGATTTTTAGTTTTTGATAAATCTCATTTTCGTAAGCAGATTTTGAATGTTGAGCATAGTTTTTTAATAATTTTAATGCCAAATTAATTTCTCCTGATTTATACAACAGACCTATGTAACAATTATAATCATTTGTTTTGCTTGTATTATTTAAAATATCAGACCACTTTAAAGCTTTTTTTAGTTGCGTGCTTTCATTACAAGCCAAAAGAAACCACCAAGAAAATCGATAAATCAATTCACTATCAACTTCTTTTTCTTGGTTAATATATTCTAACAAAGTATAATTTAAGCTATCCCAATCTTTTAGCGAAAGAAAATAATCGCACTTGGCTTCCACCATTATTCTATTTGATAAATCGTTATATTTTAAAGTGACTTTATTTTTTACAGCATCCCAATCTGGACTTTTATTTATATCTCCTTCATATACTATCATGCCACCACCATATATTTTTTTCTTGCCATTTATCCTCACTAAAGGTAAAATTTCTTCATCAAATGCAATTTCATATAATATTCTGTTTCGCTCACTATTACCTATTATAGAGTTAATCTTTTTAGGATAGTTAAGTAAAATATTAAAACCAATATCTTTACTACTTGTTGTGCATTGGCTGATGAATTTAATATTTTTAGCGGTTAATAAATTACTTTGTGTAGCTAGATAACTATTGATGAAGGTAGATAAGTTTGTTCCATTGTCTGAAATTTGAGCAATTTGTATTAAATGCAATAAGAAACTAGTATCTCTATTTCCGTTTTGGTATTCTATTTTTAATTTTTCGTATTGTGTTTTGGGGTCTAAAGCCTGTTTGGCTTTTGAAATAAAACTTTTCACGTCAAAATCACCCCCTATTAATGTATGGGCTAAATTTCCTTCTGGGTTTAAAAATAAATAGGTAGGATAAGCTTGTATGTTGTATTGAGTTTTTAATTTATTCGCATCTAAGTACCATTTTTGTACGTGTTTATTATCCTTTTTTGTTTTATCTATCTGTAAAGCTACATTGATGAAATTTTCATTAAAAAATTCTCCCACTTCTTTTTTTGAAAAAATTGTAGTTTTCATCTTACGACAAGGAACGCATGACGTAGTATAAAAATCTAAAAAGATGTATTTGTTTTCTTTTTTTGCTTTTTCTTTAATTTGTTCCCAAGTCAATTTTTCTTCAAATCTTATCCCAACCACCTTTTGACTGTAAGAAGTTATACTTAAAAATAAAAATAGTGATGTGAGGATAATTTTCATGTTTGTTGGCATTTGAAAGTGCAGTAAAAAGAGGCTATTCTCAAAAAAGAATAGCCTCAAAAAAGATTTATGAAACATTACATTTAGTTTCAATAGGTGTTCCCCCTCCATGACACGAAGGCATGCTACCTGGTCCCGATGCTACACTACACTGTGGGCTGTTTGGTTGTCCAGTAGGACAACATTTATAGCATGTTCCTTCTGCATCTTCCGTTCCCCCCATTACATTTTTCATTTGTTCTTTGGTCAATTTGTTTAATT
>JAIEMU010000062.1 GCA_019751895.1 Sphingobacteriaceae bacterium
GAAATTTCAGAGATTACAAAATTACGAACACCTTTTTGATAAGCATTTTCTATAAAAAGATGCCCGTTTCTATTTTCTATAATTGCAAAAAATAACGTTAACTCAGGGTAAATAATCTTACGACTATCAGTTATAAGCGTTGAAATTTCGCTATTTTTGTCGTGTAGATTAGAATTAGAATGTAAAATTTCAACAATTTGTTCAATTTTATATTTCATAAATGAGGTTTAAATCAAAATATAAATAAAGGTGTTATTATTTTTTACGAATTTCGATAATTAATTATGAAAAACACCAAACAAACACCAATCATTTTAGATAAAAAAAAAGCTTTGGCTAAGTTAGAGCAGTTTTGCGCTTATCAAGAGCGTTCTCAACAAGAGGTAAGAGATAAATTATATACTTATGGTTTGTTTTCTTCAGAGGTTGAAGAGGTGATTTCGCTGCTAATTGAAAATAATTTTTTGAATGAAGAACGATTTTCAATTGCCTATGCAGGAGGTAAATTTAGAATAAAGAAGTGGGGTAGGGGAAAAATAAAACAAGGCTTGCGTTTGAAAAAAGTACCCGAAAAAATGATTCAAAAGGTGCTAAATGATATTGATGGAGATGAATATTTTAAAACAATAGTTGAATTGTTGGAGAAAAAATCAAGGCTAATCAATGAAAACAACCCTTTGAAAAGGAAAATTAAATTGATTAGTTATTTGCAAAGCAAAGGATTTGAAAACGACTTGATTTTTGAGGCATTGAAAGACAATAACTTAACTTAAAAAGTGAAAATATTTAAAAAAAAATTTGTAAACGAGATAAATCTGCCTATATTTGCAAAACAAAATCGGAAACGATTTATGTTTAAAAACATCGGATGATGTAAATGCGAAAGTAGCTCAGTTGGTAGAGCACGACCTTGCCAAGGTCGGGGTCGCGAGTTCGAATCTCGTCTTTCGCTCTAAATGCCTTCCTACCAGGAGGCATTTAATTTTAGGAAGCTTTTTAAGCTTGCTCGGATGGTGGAACTGGTAGACACGCAGGACTTAAAATCCTGTGCCCTCAACAGGCGTGCGGGTTCGATTCCCGCTCCGAGTACAAAACCGTAACAATATTTTTGTTGCGGTTTTTTTATTTTTTTTGAGATGTTTTTATTTTTTTTAAGAACATTTCATTTATTTTTTGTACATTTGCAAATCCTATTAAAATATTATAGTTTACAGATATGAAAAGAACATACCAACCTTCGCAAAGAAAGAGAAAAAACAAACATGGTTTCCGCGAAAGAATGGCAACTGCTAACGGCAGAAGAGTATTAGCTTCACGCAGAGCAAAAGGAAGAAAAAGATTAACCGTTTCAGACGAAGGTCGCCATAAATCATAATTTGTTTTTTGATTGATTTAATTCTTTCAAAAGAGTTAAGTAATTTTAACAATCAAAATCATTAATGAATACGTTTACAAAAGAAGAACGATTGTGTAGTAAAAAGTCGCTAGACTTGTTATTTAGCAATGGTTCTTCTTTTTTGTTATATCCTTTTCGTGTTTCGTATCTTTTTCATGATACACCAGCAAAATATCCTGCTCAAATTGTAATTAATGTTGCAAAAAAGCGATACAAAAGAGCTGTAGATAGAAACTTAATTAAACGAAGAACAAGAGAGGTTTATAGATTGCAGAAGTGTAATCTTTTGTATGATAATCTTTTAAATAAAGATAAGCTCTTGCTACTTTCCTTGCAATTCGTTGGAAAAAAAATCTATCCTTATTCATTTATTGAGAAAAAAATGATAGCGGCACTCCATAAACTAACTTCAACAATCAATGCCAATGATATCGAAACTATTTAGTGGGTTGTTCTTAGGTTTGATAAAAATTTATCAGTGGTTTTTGTCTCCAATATTAGGGGCAAATTGTCGATTTACACCCACCTGCTCTCAATATGGAATAGAGGCGATAACTAAATATGGTCCTTTCAAGGGTTTTCTATTAACTTTGAAACGAATCGGCAGATGCCACCCTTGGGCTGCGCATGGTCATGATCCTGTTCCTTAATTTTTATTTACATGATTAATATTCTTCAAATCGAAACCAGTACTAGTGTTTGTTCTGTAGCTATTTCTTCTAATGGCAAAACCATTGCCATTAAAGAGGAGGATGCTAAAAATATACATGCCAGTAGTTTAACTTTGTTTATTGAGTCGTTAATGAAGCAAGTAAATTTAGAGTTTAATCAACTATCGGCTATCGCCATCAGTAAAGGACCTGGCTCTTATACAGGTCTTCGCATTGGTGTATCTACGGCGAAGGGATTGAGTTTTGCGCTGGACAAACCGTTGATTTCAGTGCCTACTTTGCAAATGATGGCGAATGGTTTTTTGATTTCAAACCCTGATTATAAAGGTTTTGTTTGTCCGATGATTGACGCAAGAAGGATGGAAGTATTTACGGCAGTTTACGATGCTAATTTGAACGAAATTTCAGCGACAAGTGCGCAAATAATTGATGAGCAAAGCTTTCAAACTATTTTAAGTCAATCTAAAGTTTCTTTTATTGGTGATGGTGCAATGAAATGCACATCCGTATTGGCACATGAAAATAGTGTGTTTGAAGCCGATAATTTTAATTCGGCTGGTTTTATGAGTGAATTGGCTTATCAAAAATATACAGCAGCAGAATTTGAAGATGTAGCTTATTTTGAGCCGTTCTACCTCAAAGACTTTGTTTTTACGGTTTCAAAGAAAAAAACACTTTAAGTAATTCTCTTTTTAGAATAATGATTTTAATCACTAATTTATAATCAGTCTTAATAAACTGATTATTTTTTTATATGTTTGCGCTTAATTTATAAGTAGTCTAAATAAAAACATATAAAATTCATGAAAAAAGTACTCTCATTTATTGCCATTTCTTTATTAAGTTATCACATTTCGGTAGCACAAAGAAATGTAACCACCAAAGAAGATTCGTTGAATAATAATGCCATAAAAACCAAAACAACGGTTTTAACGGGTTATGGGGAAGCGCATTTGCAACGTGATAATTATTTAAAAGAAGGGAAGATAAATTTAACACGCTTTACAATTTTTATCGGACATCAATTTGATAAAAACATTTCATTTTTTTCGGAAACAGAAATTGAAAATGGAAAGGTAAGCGGTGGATCCTCTGGTGGCGAAATTTCATTAGAACAAGCATATTTAAAATTTAAAACCAGTAGAAATACATATTTAGTGGCAGGTTTGTTTTTGCCTCGATTAGGTATTTTAAACGAAGACCACATGGCGATGAACTTTTTGGGTTCTGAACGAAATATGGTAGAAACAAAAATTATTCCTTCAACTTGGAGAGAAATAGGTGTAGGTTTTTATGGTCAAGTGCCGAATACATTTTTTAGTTATTCATTAGGTGTGGTTTCGGGTTTAAATTCAAGAGAAATTAATTATAGAGAAGGTATTCGTTCAGCTCGATTCGATGGGCAAAATGCTACGGTTAATAATTTAGCTTTTGTGGGCTCATTACGCTATAATAATGAAAATTTAAGAGTTCAATTGTCAGGCTATTCGGGTGGTTCTACAGGTATTTCGCCATTACGAGCGGATAGTTTAGGTTTAGATTCAGGTCCTTTGGGGTCGCCAGTACACGTTGGGATTATAGATGGTGTTTATAGAAAAGCAGGTTTCTCGGCCAAAGCTTTAGCTACTATTGTTTCCATTCCTGATGCAATTAAGATTCATCAAGCTTATGCGCAACATCCGCCAAAAGGCATGTACGGTGCTTATTTGGAATTAGGATATAATTTATTGGAAAATTCACGATTTAAGGAGAAACAATTGATTTTGTTTGGACGATATGAAACTTTGGATATGAATTGGGACATGTACAAGGTAAATGGTGAGTCGGTTAAGGAAGGTTCTTTGAAACAGCAACATGCGATTTTTGGTTTGAATTACTTGCCTATCAAAAACGTGGTTGTAAAATTTGACATGAGGTATCAAATGACGGGAGATATCAATATGTATTACAATCAAAATCTCAGCCCTGCGGCGTTGCCTTATGCAAGAAATCGTTCCATTACAAATTTAGCCATCGGTTACGCATTTTAAAATTATGCATAGAAGATCTTTTATAAAAAAAACATGCGCTTTTTGCTTTACTGCTGGAGCTTTAGGTACGACTACACAAATAAGTGGTTGTGCAGTTTCTGGCGCTAAATTATTGAAAATTGATGCCGAAAATAAAGTGATTCGCGTAGCGAAAACTGAATTTGATGGACATAAAATGAGGGTGATTAGAAGTAAAGATTGGGATTTTGATATCGCATTGGTGAAAAAAGGGGAACAATATACTGCAATGAGTTTGATGTGTACGCATATTGAAGAGCCTTTGATGTTGGCTGGCGATATTTTTATTTGCAATATGCATGGAAGTCGCTTTTCCAATGAAGGTGAAGTGTTGCAGGGACCAGCTCAAAAATCCTTAGAAAAGTTAAAAACAGAAGTAGAAACAGATTATATCATTATTAAATTATCATAAAAATGAAACTTAAAAACACATTATTTATTGCTGGAAGTTTATTTGTAGTAGGCTTGGCAGCTTGTAAAAAAAAGGAAGAAAATGTAGTGAATACAATTACTGCAAAACAGGTTTTTGTGGATTTTGTGAATTATGTAGGGAAGCCAAATTACAATGATTTTGAATTGAAAACACTTGCTTTAAAAGTGGCAGTAACAGATTTGAATGCCAACACCAATGAAGCGAATTTAGTAAAAGCTCAACAGGCATGGTTGGCTACCAGAGCAGTTTGGGAGCAAGCCGAAGGTTGGCTTTGGGGGCCAATAGCCGATGCTGAAGTTGACCCTAAAATTGATTCTTGGCCTACCAAAACAGCAGATTTAGATGCTGTAATCGCAAATAATAACTTAGCTGTAGCCGATATTGAAAATTTAGAAAACTCTCTAAAAGGCTTTCATCCACTTGAGTATATCTTGTTTGGAGAAAATAAATCTAGAAAAGCTTCAGATTTGACAACTAAACAGAAACTTTATTTGGTTTCATTAACAACTCATTTAACCGATTTGGTAGTGATGGTTAAAAATGATTTTAATACCTATGCAAACACGGAAATGTTGGATGTAAAAGCCTCAAACAAAAATTTTAGTAGTGAGTATCAAGGTTTGTTTACCATAGCGAATGGACTAGCAGGTATCATAGGCGAGGTGGGAGATAGAGATGGAGGAAAAATGCAAGACCCTATAAACGAGTTTTTGAATAATAAAAACGAACCAGGTAATTATGAAGAATCGCAGTATGCAATGAATACTTTAACAGATTTCTATCATAATGTTGTAGGGGTTCAAAATGTGTATTTAGGTCAATATGGGGCTGTAAAAGGCAAGGGTTTAAGTGATT
>JAIEMU010000200.1 GCA_019751895.1 Sphingobacteriaceae bacterium
TCACCGTATATGGCGAATGCTAAGGCACTGTTTGGAACTGGTCAATTACCTAAATTTGAAGAAGATTTATTTAAAACTAAACGTGATCAAGAAGATCTGTATTTAATTCCAACGTCAGAAGTTTCGGTAACTAATATGGCTGCCGATGAAATTTTCAAAGAAGATGAGCTTCCATTTAAATATGCCTGTCATTCACCATGTTTTCGCAGTGAGGCGGGTAGTTATGGACGTGATACCAAAGGCTTGATTCGCATGCATCAATTTGATAAAGTTGAAATGGTGAATATTGCTCATCCAGATCATTCTTTTGCAGCACTAGAAACGATGGTACAATGTGCTGAAAATGTGCTTAAAGCTTTACAAATTCCGTATCGTGTAATTACTTTATGTGGTGGCGATATGGGCTTTGGTGCGGCTAAAACCTATGATATTGAAGTCTGGGTTCCCTCACAAAATACCTATCGTGAAATTTCATCTTGTTCAAATATGACCGATTTTCAAGCGCGTAGAATGCAAGCGCGCTTTAAAGACGCAACTGGTAAAAATCGCTTGGTGCATACCCTAAATGGTTCTGGTTTGGCGGTTGGACGGGCTTTGGTTGCGGTGATTGAAAATTATCAAAATGCCGATGGCTCAATCACTGTGCCAGAAGTTTTACGTAGCTATATGGGCTGTGACGTTATTCGCTAAAATTTACTTTAATGTTATGGCTAAACATTGTTGAATTGGCGCAATTTTTTTAGGTGGTTGATAAAAATGAAGAGTAGCATTTTCTTTTCTAAGTATTACGTACTCGGTATGATGAGTGGGGTTTTGCTACTTTGTCAACCGGTTGCATATGCTGGTAGCTCATCGCAGGAAATACCTATTGTTGTGACGGTAAATCCTGTTTGTGTCCTTTCTTTGAATGTTACAACGCTAAGCTTTGATTTAATCGCCAATTATGCGAATTCAGCGAATACAACTTTGACCATTGAGTGTACCCCACAATCAAGCGTAAGCCTCAATATTACGAGTGTTAATTCTTGGAAATTAATTGGTATAACTCATCAAAACGAGATTCCATATGTTGTTAGTTATACTGGTGGTGGCTACATCGTTGGAGCAACAGTTAACCCAACGTGGTCAGGTCAAGCGGCTGGAACCGAAGTGCTGGTTGGTACGGCACAAAGTACGGCGTGGCAAATTCCACTAAGTTTTAGTTTCCCAAATGTAGGTAGGTCGCATTCGGTGGACAACTATGCGGATAGCATAACCTTTTCTGCAGTTTATTAGAGTGCTATCGATGAAAAATTCCGCAAAAAATTTCGTGGGCATTAGTTGTTTTTTTTGTTTGAATGTGCTGAGTTTTAGTGCTTATGCGCAAGACCAAACAAATAGTGTACTTAGTTTAGCTGGCTCGTTGGAAGCTCAAGCATCGATTGTTGTGGTTTCAAATAAAACTCAATACTTAAGTGGTAGCAATGACGGCGGAGTGCCTGGATTGCCAGGTGTCGCTTTAAGCCAAAGTATTGCAGTCGATATTGCCTGTACTAATTCAATGTTGATCGAGCTATTGCTTAATAGCATTAATGATTTTTCGTTACGCTCTAATTCTGCACCACAATTAAAAGTTCCCTATCAGATTTCAATTAATAATTCTGGATTTAGTAGTTTCAATCAAACGCCAATTGCAATTACGGCGAGTATAGTTTGTCACGGTAACACGATTCAAATTCCAATTAATATTACTACTGGTAGTTTACCTTATGGATTGTCGGCTGGTAGTTATCAAGACGTTCTTCAATTAAATCTTTCATATTGACTCAGATTCATCAATACGAGATTTCTCTTGCTAATTACGATGCAATACGTTGCGAATGATTATTTATGGCGCAGAGATGGTTAGGTTATCAAGTTGTATATTGTTGTAAATAGAAACACTGAGAAATTAATTTATGATTTATATGGGTTTTTTATGGTATTTTTGTGGACTTACAGTGTACGGAGTGCTATAATACTTTCATGAGATTTTAGTTTTAGTTTTAATTTTAGAAGAGAGTATATCATGAAAAAAATATTATTAGCTTTGGTGGCTTTAGGCATGGTTTCAGTAGCAAATGCAGCCCCAAATGATCAAGTTTTAAGTTTAACTGGTACTTTAACATCTGCTTGCACAACTCAGTTATCTACAGCAAGTATGAATTTTAATTTTATACCTGGTCAAGCACCTATTACACAGAATACTGTTTATACGTTGTCGTGTACTGCTGGTGCTGGTATTAATAATATAACAGCGGCAAGCGTAAATGGCTGGCGATTTATAGGTTCTGGTTCTGGTGATTATGTTAATTATGGAATAGCAGCTTCAACAGCTGCTCCATATGCTGCTGATATAAGTACTACCTGGAATGGAGCAACGACAAGCACTGATCCGTTCCCAGTAATACTAGCTCCATTCACTATCAATGGTGCCGCCGATCCAGTTGTTTCTACATTAACTGTTATTCCTGCTGTAGTTCCAGCAAGTACGAATGTAGATAATTATAGCGACAGTGTAACAATTGCACTAACGTATACATAATTAGCCTGCAATTAGTTATAAAAAGCGATATAATAATGTATCGCTTTTTTTATTTTTTTAAAGTTTAGTTTATTAAATTACCAAGGAGTTCGAATGCGCAAGAAAATTATGGTTTTAGTAATGTTAAATATTGGTTATGTATTTGCCCAAGGTGAGATTGTTTATTTGATTCCAGGCGAGGTATTTGCAAATTCCAAAATTCTTACCACTAAATTTCAACAACAACAAACCAGCTATAAACAACAGTCGCAAGCATTATTGACGCAGATTAATAAAACTCAACAAGAGGCTAATAAGGCTGAGCAATCTCCAGCAAGGTTAGAACAATTGAGTCTTGAATTATATACTTTGCAAAATCAAGTTGAATCTTTAAATTCGCAAAATTCTGCATATAATAATAAGTTGCAAAATGATTATATGGTTTATGTGCGTAAGGCGAGTAATGAGTTGTATTTACAAAATAAATATGCTTATATCCTAAATAGCTCAGCGGTTGTAATAACTGATCCTAAAAATGATATTTCGCCAGAGATTAGCCAAATTGCAGATAAACTTTATCTAGCCGATCAAAAATAAAATGCGTGGCTTAAAGATTAGCGGTTTGAGCTTGGCTCTGCTTGCTGTGTCACCTCTGGTAAGTGCTCTAAGTGCTAGTGCAGACATTAGTGCTACTTATAACATTCCAGTTACCTGTGCGTTAGCTAATTTACCCACGAGCGTTAATTTAAGTATTCTGGCGACGGAAACTGGCTTATATACCACTAACTTTTTAATTAATTGTAATACCAGTAGCTCAATTGGTTTAACCTTAACTTCGGCTAATCAAGCATCTGGAATTGCTCGTTTACTTTCTGCAGAGGGCAATTATTTGAATTATGCGGTATCAATTAATAATATAAGTTACACTATGGGGCAAAGCAATCAAGTAATGCCGAATCTTAGTAATGCGTTACGTCTAGATATTGCGAAACCTACTTACGCTGGTCAGTATCAAGATACGTTGGTTTTTACCATCTCATATTAAAAAAGGAATTTATTATGAAAAAAATTAGTTTATTATTGGGCTTATGTTCACTTGTTAGTTATTCTTTTGCCGATGGTGGTTCATTTACGCTTTTTCCAACTCAAGTGGTTTTTGAAAATCCTGGCAAGGTTAAAGAGATCACCTTAGTTAATTTGTCTGATTCATTACTAAATACTCAATCAACGCTTAAAACTTATCAGCAAAAATCAGTAAACGGACGCATAATCGAATCGAATGCCTTAGTTGGTGGTAGTCCAGCGGTTATTGTCACACCTGTAGTTATGCAAAACGTTGCTCCCAATTCAAAACAATCAATTCGTTTGCTCGCAATTCGTCAAAATCCTGAGTCTGAAATTGTTTATCGCTACTATGTTAAAAATTTAAACCCGCGTTCGGTTGATTCGAGCGGTACTCAATTTGAAATTGAATATGGTATGGTCATAAGCATTTTGCCACAACATGTGAATGAGAGTTATAATCTCAGTTATGTTAAATTAAATGGTAAACCTTATATTAAAACGACTAACACTGGGAATGTCCATGTGCTTCTGAAAGAAGTTTATCTTCAATCTGCTGGTAAACCAGTTGCGATTGGTACTGTTGGACGAGTACTAGCTAATCAAAGCATGTATTTAGCGGTTCCACCAGCGGTGGACAAGAGTTTAGGTGCACAAATTCAACTTAAGGTTGCTAAAGCAGGTTTGATTAATTTTGATCAAGAGAGTCAAGTGCAATTAACTATTAGCAAATAGTAGTTATGCAATTTGGTCACAAGAGTTTAAATATTATTTGTAAGCTAGGGGTTATTCTCCTAGCTTTTTGCACGTATAGTTATGCGGATAAGGTTATTTATAATTTACCTGTGGCATATCTTGAGTACTTATTACCAACTGTTGCGGATTTAACCATCTCTGCTGAATCAGCTAAACTTCAGATAAATAGAAGTAAAATTTTACTAAATTCATATGTGCTCTGCGCCGAAACTGGTAGCGAGCTGGCTAATTTTATTAATGATAATTCTACGATTACGGTGTACAGCTATAATTCAAACAAATCGCAATATAGTTGTATTTTAAGCCGTCCAGGTAGTAAAATATTACAAATTAATTCAACTGGCACACCTAAAAAAATAACTTTAAATCTTAAGTCTGATTTTACGCCAGTTAATATACAGCCGGGTATTTTAGAGCTAATTAGCAGCCAAAACTTAGCGTTTAGTAGCCCATTAGGTGAATCTCAAATTCCATTATTGTCCACTACTTCGGGTGGTTTAACCAGTCTCCCACAATCAAATATGCTATGTCGAGATCCCCGTCAGCAGTTAGAAAATTATGTGTTAGATTTATATCAGCCAACGCATCTCCGTAGTCAAGTGACTACCCTTACGACGATTCCAACGCTTCAAGATGTTGGTTCCACGCATAAATTAGCTGATGAAATGAAAACACCGTATCAGCCATTACCCACTACTATGATTAAAGATATTCAACCGCTGTTATTAACGATCAGTATTAATGGTAACCGAGCGCCAGATTCTGCACCAGAGTTGGTTTATGCCAGTAATCAAGTGGCTTGTTTGGATAATGGGCAATTACTTAAATATAAAGTTGGGGATAATCATCATTTATTTTATGAATATTTTCAACCCAACGCCGATCCTTTGGTCGATAGTAGTCTGAAATGTATAATTGAGGGTAAAAATAATACTCAATTTACAACCGATCAACAAGCTGGAGTCATTAACTTTATTTTGCCAGTTGATTCTGCTGCAGCTCAAAATATTAATTTAGGTGTTAATAATGA
>JAIEMU010000074.1 GCA_019751895.1 Sphingobacteriaceae bacterium
ATCTGGCAGCCCAATATCCATTGGGATGTTCCCGTAGCCAATCTTCTATTTGTTTGATTTTTCGGTTTATTTGTTCCATATCGTTTGTTTTAATTGATTAAAAATGTACGTTGATTGATGCTAAGCAGTTGTTTATCTATATCCGAGCATATTTTACGAATGGTTGTATTTTCATAGATGTAAACACTAGAAGTAAAATTTTGAAAATGAGATATAAATGCAATTGCTTGTGCCTCACTTAGGCATATATTAGTCTTTGGTTTGCTCCAGTAGCTTTCTAACTTTTTACGCAACAACAATACGATGTCTCTTAAATGGACCATTCTAAGGCGCTCGTCCCAGTAGTTTGGTTGGCGAATTAATTCCACTTCTTTAATAAAAACATACAAGGCTTCGCATTGTTGTTGGCTTAATTCGGTTTTAATTTTCATTTATTTTGGTGTTAAAAAGATTGTAAATGCTCTTGTATTCTTTATGATATTGTAATAAGTTGTCATGCGCCCTTTTGATGTAATAGATACTCGTTCTTTGTTTGCCCAACACCTCACATACATAGTCACTAGAATAGCCTTTGTTTAGCATATAGTTCGCAATGATGTATCTCGCCATTACCTTTTTTAGATGTCTTTTTTTAGAGAAAAAATCTAATACACTTACCCCACATACCTCGCAAGCGGTATCTATCACATTTTGTAGTTTATTGGTCAAATTTTTCATACAAATACAATGTCATTGCTTCATTTTTATCAATACTTACCAAAAGGTAACGGTTCAAAAACTTCTCATTTTCCTCTACATATTTGTTTCTATACCATAGCCAATATGTTATGGAATGCACATCTAAACCGTTTTGCTCAGCGTAAAAACACCCTGTTTCAAAAAAAATTTTATTATAATCTTGTTCGTCACATTTCAACACTGCGCACACCAATAGTTCGCCTATCAAGCGTTCTATTTTCATTTCCTTTACGTGAGCTAGTTTTACTGTTTTCATCTTTTTAGGCGGCTTTGTTAGCTTTTTTGGCTTTTATAGCGTGTATTAAGTTCTCAGCTCTGCGCAAATCTCCTTTGCATTCGTTGTAAATGCGTGGTACCTCCGAGGCTTCTACCGAGTACAAGTCGCACAGTGCCGCTATATCTTTTTGTGATATGCTTGGCAAAGCAATAATTTTACCGCCCATACGGCTGTATATCTCCGCATAGCCCATTTTATTTAAGTTCAAATTGCGTTCAATACGCTTTTTTAAATATTCACTTGCTTGAAATATCATCCCTGCTCTACTTGCTCGCACACGGTTGTAAATAGTGATGAAATAGTACAATACATCATCTTTTAGTTTATCTACCTCATCAAAAATGATAAGGCTATTAGGCAAGTCTATCAGTGTACTGGTTATTTTGTCTAAAATTTCCCTACATCTCAACCCTTTATAATCTATATCCATACTATCGGCCAAGGCACACAAAAAATCCTTTTTGCGCATGTCGTTGTCACAGTTTACCACATAAGCATGGGCATTGTTTTTGGCAAAATATTCAGCCGTAAAAGTTTTGCCTGCACCAGCCGAAGCCGTTACCGCATAACATTTACCATGTGCCAAAGCATCGGCATACATATCACTCAATGCCTTGTAAGTGGTAGTCGGGGCTATCAATGTAGCCTCATTTTCGATAACTAAAAGTTTAGCTATTTTGGCAAACATATCATCCGTTATCTTCTCATCCTCGTCTCTTAATATTTTACTTAGCGTAGCAATACTTACGTGTTTCAGTTCTTTAGCAGCTTTATTTAAGCTAACGTATGTTTTTACATACGCTTTTAACTGTTCTTTTACCTGTTCTCTCATAACAATGTTTTTTTTTAAATGTGGTCTAAAAAATTATAATCGCCGCCTTCGTTGGCTTTGTATTGTATTGCCTTTGGCACAGCAGCACCCATTTGCAATAGGCTTTGTCTGTCTATCATTGCCCTAATGGTATCTTCTGTTTCATCCTGCACCTCCATTAGTTCGTTTATTTTGCCACTAGCTATGTTTACTACCGCTTTTTTAGCGTCCATCAACTGTTTAAAACGCTTGCCGTCACCTTCTTTGTAATCAGCCAAAGCACTAGGCATATAATCATACTCTTGTGCCAGTATTCTAATTCCCCGTTCGCTATTTACCAGCAACACTCTGCTGGTGTTATCATCGTAATAAGCCTGTACACTTAGCCCTGCATATTGATATACCTCATTGGCACTTAGCTCATAGTTGTAGGTAGTGCCATTAAGCGTAATTTTTACACCTCCACTAGTTATTTTGTTGGTGTATTCGTGTGCTTTACCCATTTTTGCCAAATAGGTTATTTCGTCTATTTCTCGCTCTTGGCTTTTTGGTGATGCTTTGAAAGCCTCTAGCCACGCTTCTGCCTTGCTTAATCCTGTATTTTTGTCCTTAGCCAATCGCAAACGCTGTATAAATTGAGCTATCTGTTCTTCCATACGCTCTACACTTGGCACCACGTTTTTTAAACTCGCCATGTGTTCGGTACTCATTCGCTGTTTAGCAGTTATATTATGCCCCGAATAGTTGGGGTATAGTTTCAACATTTTATGCCATTCGTTGTTAAAAAACGGCTCTATATACTTCGCCTGTGCCACTTTTAGCGTTGCAGGCGTAAACTTGGCTAGGTTTCTAAAGTATTGCTCCAATTCGGTAGTGTTTTTGCCCGATATGCCCCATCTATCACTCTGTATTTGGTGAGGCAAGTAGTATTTACCCGTTAGTTCGTATATGTGTGCAGCAGCATTTCGGTAGGCTTCGTATATCAGCTCTTTGCTTACCGTATGGCCAATGGCATAACCCAATACATAATTATTAAAAGGATCTAGCACCACATACAACGCAGGACGGTAGGTATAATCTTTCTCGATTTTGGTTTTTTCATTACCGTTTTTGTCTTTAGTTTTTGTAACTAGCTCACGATAGAAATACAAATCCAAAATATTATCATCGCTGTTGAGCAACAATAGCGGAGCCTCTGGTCGCTTACGTTTTATCTGTTTCACACGGTTGCTATAATTGTCACTTACCCCATCACGTCTCATGGCTATATCGGCCATACGCTCACGTCTCCAATACCCCACAGCGCCAGCACCTATTACTTTTTCGTTGTTATTGCTCGCCCATAAGTTATACAGCTCAGCTACCTGTTCATCATCCAGTTTGCGAGGGTCACTTATTAGATTTAAAAGTATTTTTTCACCCTTTACTACCTTTCTAGTGTTTGTATTGCCATATCTCCACACTTCTATTAGTGTATCATAGCCTTTTGCTTTGTAGTCTTTTAGTTTGGCTTTCAAAAATTTATCAGAAGTTGGCAAACCAATATCTCTACGGCGTATCAAGTCTATACACTTATCCCAAAACTGCATTACCGTTAGGTTGAGTGTTGCTTTTAGCTGTTTTTTATCTTCGGTAAATCTGCCTATCATGTTCAACCAGCTAGCCGCCATAGTATGGCGTTCCACATGCTCGTTGCTCAAACCCACACCAGTAGGCAATTTGTAACTATTGTAATACACCTCCGCTCGCACATCTCGCACCACCGCATTGATAATCGGTTGCACCTTTGCCAGCTCATGCACATCACCATACAGCTCCATTATCTTTTGTTGATACTTAGCAGGTAAACTATCGTATCGGATAAGTACCGTACGGCCATTGCCGCCAACGCCTATGGTGGTGAGTTTTGGCTTATGATGCACATAGGCATCAGTAGTCATCACCTTAGGTACCAGTTCTGCGTACTCCAAATACAATATGTTAGCTATGTATTGCACTATTTATTACCTTTGTGTTGTTATTTTTATGTATAACTTTTAATTTTTTTTTGTTCCCGGGGATGGAATCGAACCACCCCTACAACCTATCGGGAAATTTTGCTAAATTTGAAATCTCACTTAAAAACTGTTTGCTATGGCTTATACTTTTGATCAATTCGATGATGCAATGAAAAAAAATCATCAGTCCCGTCAAGATTTTATCAAAACAATTCTATCCCTCGCAATTGCAACTCTTGCCATAATGGCAACATTCCAGAGTGGTAATCCAGCAACAAAAACCTTGTTAGTTCTATATCTTTGTGTGGTAATACCACTATCACTTGGCATACTTTCGGGAGGTATTGTGTTATGGTTTGACACCTTTGTCTCAAAAAAAGTTTTTCTCCGTCTAAAGGAAGCACTACAATTGCAGTTGAGAGGTGAAACTCCCGAGATGATTGTATACAACCCGCCAAAATTTTTCTATATAGCCGAAAAAATTTGTTACATAAGTCTTTTTTTAGGCATGTTGATGCTTGCAGTATATTCATGTTTTAAGGTTTTGCTTTAAATTCTTTTTACGCCCTCTTTTGTTATCCTGAGGAACGAAGGATCTAATCTTTTTTTTGTTGTTCCCGAGCAGGGAATCGAACCCTGCTTACAACCATTCGGGAAATTTTGCTACATTTGAAATCTCACTTAAAAATTATAGCAATGACACCATTTGCATTTCAGCAAAACACGCTCTTCAACTCAATTTTATACGAGAAAGAGCTTAAAGACTTTCGACATTACAACAATCATTTGTTTAATCGCATGCTTCTGATTAATAGTAATTACCCTGATGTTTTATTTACTGTCGAGTATTTTATTACCTCCCACAGAGAGAACACCTATTCGATTGATGTTCGCTTTCTATGTGAGCATGTAGATGTTTTTGCCCTGCTTCAACAAGCTCGGTTAGATTATGTGCACATAATTTTCTATCCTGAGCCGAGACCATAGAGGATATATATTCATTATCCCCAAACAACGCCTTGAACTCGTCCAATCTCGCAAGCCCTAGCATGTGTATGTATAGAGCTGTCTGAAAATTATTCATAACATCTAAATCCATATTTAATACCTTAGGCATATTGTAAATATTGATGTTTGGTGTTGTAAGCTCTGCCAGTGTGTCTAGCCCTACTATTACTGCTATTTTCATATCCTTATTATTTCAAATGTTTCTTAGTGGTTTTTAAGGCTTGATTAATACCTGCACTGATCAGTTGTTCTGCAAAAACTATTTTTTTGCAAAGTTTGGTTTCACTCCTTAACCCTGTTCTTACTTTTTTCACCAACGATACACTGCACCCTACCACCTCAGCTACCACTTTGGCAGGCACAGGTACAATGTTTTTTACCTCGCATGTGCTTAAAAATTCGGACATCTCGTTTTTATTTCGTTTATTTGATTCCATAACTTGTTCCTTTGTGAACACAAATATATTCACTATTTTGAATAAAACAAATAATTTATTCAAAATAGTGAATTTTAATATAATTATTAGTTATGTCTCAAATAGAAAGATTATACCA
>JAIEMU010000019.1 GCA_019751895.1 Sphingobacteriaceae bacterium
ATTTCCTCAAAAATCTGCGAATTATAGCATACTCGCAGCATGAAGTAGGCAAATTATTCACTCGTAATCTTGAACTCAGGAAGGATCACAACAATCTAGTGTTCACATATAAACATCTATACTAGAATCATAGTAGAATGGTGCATTAATTACAAAGGTACAGCTTTATGCGAAATAAACCAATTACTTTAATCACCTTAATCGGCTTAGTTATTACAGCCTGTAATAATGGCGGAAATACTTCAACCTCTCCGCAAGCAAGCATCCCACAACTCAATCAAAATGCCATTAACTTTATTTTTGTACAAAGTTTTGAATCTAATTCAAAATTTAATAATCTTTCAGTCCAGGGATTTAATCATTCTTTGCTCTTTGGACAATTACTCAATCAAATAACTGCAGCAAAGATTACAGGGATCTATGCGTTGGATCCAGGAAGTGATGTTGTTAACGGTTATCCGAATATGGCAGCTATTCAGAGTATTGAAAATTATGCTGTTCTAAATGGACGCGGCATTACTGACACATTACCCAATAACGCAGATGCAATTGGTTCATTGATTTATAATATTTTATCAAATAGTAGCACTGGTGCTACCAATGGAAATTATATTCTAGCGCTACCCGCAGCAACAATTAATGCAACACTAAATGGGCTTAGCAGTGTGCCCAACTTATATTTTAATTACCAACCATTAACCGATTCAAATCAATATGCAATTTTATCAATTGCCAATATGGCTAATGTTACAATGAACACCTATAATGATGGAATTACCCCGAGTAATAATTACCCACAATTAAAACTAACTACTGGTGCGCAATGCTTAGAATCATCAGTCATAATTCACTCAACAGGCACGCCACCAGCTAACATCAACACCAATGAAACAGTCTATTTTGTACGCCATGTTGAAGCGCACCCTGGGAATAATTTTGATAATGGTAACTATGTTTGTCAAGGACAGTGGCGAGCAATTGGAGCTAATTCAATTTTATTGGGCATAATGGGAAGCATGCCAGACTATATTTATTCTTCATCACCAGCAGATATATATTGGACTCCAACTTTTCCATACACATATGTTCGCCCATCATTAACGATTAACCCGTTTACTATTCAATACAACCAGCCTTTGAACCTAGTTGAATCATCTCAATTTATATGGAATAATTACGAGTCTATGGCACAATACTTTTTTACTGGGAATACTTTTAGCAATAAAACCATGTTGATAGCATGGGAACATGATACTATTGATAACATGGTGAAGTATTTATTTACTAATATTTATAATCAAGCACTACCCGCTAATCTGCCAACCTGGAGTTCTACTGATTATGATACAGTTTGGAAACTACAAACCGACTCTCGAGGGAACTTAACCTTTAGCAATACTTGTGAAGGAATAGCAGATCAAACTTTGCCATTAAGTTGTCCGCTATTTTAAAATTTTTCTTTCTACATGGCAGAAATTAACTTCTTGCATTTTAACTGCGTGATTGAAGGACCAACCAATGAATCAATTTCTCGTTATTCGTATAAACCTTTACTGAAATAACGATCGCCACGATCTGGAAATAATGTCACAATATTGCCACCAGTTTTTAGGGTGGCAATAAATTTTAAAGCTGCTGCCAATGCCGCTCCAGAAGATGAACCCACTAAAACACCTTCTTTTTTTGCTAATAGCCGAGCATATTTAAATGCTTCGTCGTCGTTAATTTTCACTACTTCATCAACCAAATTAATATCCATCGTCTTCGGAATGAAATCATTGCCGATTCCCTCCATATTATAGCAAGCCGCTTCACCACCACCCATAGTTGAGCCAAGTGGATCAGCTAAAATAGTAATTAATTTAGGATTTTGTTCGCGCATATAGCGCGCAATTCCGCTAAAAGTTCCACCACTGCCAGCACCAGCCAGAAAATAATCTACCTTACCATTTAATGCCGCAAAGATTTCTGGTCCAGTCGTTCGATAATGTATATCAGGATTTGCCGCATTTTCAAATTGTTTCAATGAAACCGAATTGTCAATTTGCTGCAATAATTGATGAGCTTTTTCCTGCGCACCGAGCATTCCGGTTTCGCGTGGTGTAATGATTATCTCTGCACCTAATGCTCTCATTAAGGTTATTTTTTCAATAGAGAATTTTTCCGGAACTGCAAAAATAACCCGGTAACCGGAATTAAGCGCTGCCATTGCAACACCTAAGCCGGTATTCCCTGCGGTTGCTTCTATAATGGTAGAACCAGGTTGCAACAAGCCACTGCGTTCAGCATCGGCAATCATTGCCATGCCAATACGATCTTTAACGCTGCCACCGGGATTTAAGTACTCCAGCTTGGCAAAGAGGTTTACATCTTTAGGTAGCTGAAAATTATTGATTTTTAATAATGGAGTATTGCCGATTAATTCGCGAATATCATTGATATAACTCATTTAAATTACTCCTTGAGCAGCAGTTAAAGCTTGCTCTAGATCTTTGATTAAATCATCGACATTTTCAATACCAACTGAGAATCTAATTAAATTATCTTTAATTCCAAGTTCTTGGCGAATTGCCAACGGAATTGCCGCATGAGTCATACTTGCAGGATGAGAAATCAAGGACTCAACTCCACCCAAACTTTCTGCCAAGGTAATCAGTTTCAAGCTAGTCAGAAATTTATTGACATTATAGGATGAATTTAATTCAAACGAAACAATTGCTCCTGCACCATTTGCCTGCTTTTCCTGAATGTCAGCTTGCTCGTGATTCAATTGCCCTGGGTAATAAATCTTATCAATCGCTGAGCTTTTAAGCAGAAATTGATTAATCTTAGTTGTGTTTTCCAAATGGCGATCCATACGTATTCCCAAGGTTTTAATTCCACGAATCAAAAGCCATGAATCAAAAGGACTAAGCACACCACCAGTTGCATTTTGAATAAAATGTATCCGTTCCGCTAATTCACTAGAATTAACTACTACCAAACCAGCAATCAGATCACTATGTCCGCCCAAATATTTAGTCGCACTATGAATGACAATATCCGCACCTAAACTGATTGGGCGCTGCAAATATGGCGTCATAAAAGTATTATCAACAATAGTCAGAATATTATTATCTTTTGCCAGTTTCGCAATACCCTTAATATCAGTAACTTGCATCAATGGGTTAGTTGGACTTTCGATTAAAATTGCCCGTACGGTAGGATCAATTTTAGCTTGAACTTGGCTAAAATCACTAGTAGCAACTAACTCATATTCAAGTTTAAAATTTAAAAATATCTTATCTAATACGCGAAATGTTCCGCCATAAACATTGGCAGATAACAGAATTTTATCACCAGCTTTAAACAACATTAATATTGCAGTAATTGCCGCCATTCCAGAAGCAAAGCCAAAGCCAGCTTGTCCGCCTTCAAGATCACTAATTAATTTTTCAGCAGCAAAACGGGTAGGATTACCAGTTCGTGAGTACTCATAACCACGATGGTTACCAATTCCATCTTGTTTGTACGTGGAAGTTAAATACAGCGGTACACTTACCGCACCAGTTTCTTGATCACCATCAACGCCGCCATGAATTAATAAAGATTCGATTTTCATTGTCTGTTCTTTCTTGTGTAAATTATTGATTGTTTGGTTTTTATAGTTAAAGCATTAAATACAGAAATCAGGAACTGGTAAATTAATTTCCCGATAAATTTCAGCATAATTAGCGGTAATTTCGGTTTCTGGTGCAAGATCCTGTTTGGCAAAAGCCAAAACCCGATCATTGTAATACTCCAAACGTATATTAGAAACTGAGCTGTGATTAATGAAGCGCACGCCAATAACTCTTAGCCAATCATCATTCTCGGTTTGATAACCAAAGCCCTCGATTAAATGTTCAAGATAATTCGCACTCTGGGCTTTTTTTATTAATGCAATACCTAGCGGTTCGTCTGCTTTTATTGGTTTAGTGCTAAAAAGCCCTAGACCATGAATTGCTGATTTTTTAATACTAAACCAGTTAAACATTGGGTTTAATTTAAACATTTCAGTTCGTTGTAACATATTGTCCACCTTTGAATACATAATAGCAGATACTAGCTACTTGTATTTTGTTAAATACAAAATAGTATAATATATACTCGTGGTATTTGATTCTCTTGGACGCGAAGAATTGAGAAGAAAGACGACGCAGTGTAGATAGAACTACATAAGGAGTCTTTTTTGAAATCCGACAAAGAACAAGATTCAAAAACGATGAATATATATAACTAGTATCTAGTTGATTTTAAATTTATTGTAAAATAGAGATTCGATTACTAAAGAGTAATCAGATGATTTGTGCGATTAGCAACAACAAGAAATGTGAGCGATGATAGAAGCAGAGTTTGTATTTGAATTAAAGGTTAATTGCATCATGTTACTGCCATGAATAAACTGCATGAGATTTTTTTGCATTTTAATACCCACAAAAAAAATTTAAATAAAAAGACTAAAAAATTAGCCCTAGGTATTATACCTAGGTTATTCTCATAATGTCAAATAATTATGATTCGGCACCGCTCTATTTTGAAGGTCTTGAGAGTATCCGTTAATTTTATTTTCAATCAAAATTAAATTAGATATAGCGTAGTTTAACATGTTATGGGCAATAGATTATGAGATAACTATATTCTACTAACTGTAATAATCACATCAACATATTTAAGCGCAGCAGAAATATTTTTCTGCGGCGTTTACTTAATAATCCAGAAAATTAATTCGTTACGTAATCCGCGCTACCTTTTTGCTCCAAATTAACAACTTTGTTTACGTTACTAATTGAATAAATGCCTTTTATGGCCTCATCCAGAGCACTCAAGTTACCAATATTCGTACCCATAATGTAAACTACATTATCCACCGTAGTCACCGTAATTGCGGTTGGTTCAATATCATACTGCATTGAAATACGTTTTTTTGCATCACTAGTTATAGATGAGTTCATATTTAATGACGGCTGCGCATTCACCGTTAGATAATTAAAGATTTTTTGTGTACTTGGCCATTTCTTACAAATAGTTTCGGCGGTCGCTTTGTCGGTATTACTCGCAACTTGCCCAACCAACAACACATTATAATGATCAACCACAACTTTGATTTTATTAGTCGGAATTTGGGCATCTAAAACATCATCCAAGCGCTCAGATAAAGCTTGCCCATCATCTTTTTGGTTCTCACTATCGGTAATATATGGTGCAGTCAACGAAGCGTTAACCTTAAATGGTGCTTCGGTTGAGCAGCCTGTTGCCAACAAACCTACTCCAGCTAGCAGTGCAAATAAATAACGATGTTTCATAATTTTCACAATTGGTGTTCCTAAAATATTTTTGGCATTTTATCATAAATCACCCTGCTT
>JAIEMU010000193.1 GCA_019751895.1 Sphingobacteriaceae bacterium
ACTTTTGAGATTGTCAGAGTCAATAAAGTGAGATTTTACACCTAGCGAGAACTTTATGCAAGTACTTTTATAAAACAGAGCCACAAATATACTACTTTTAACCTTAAAAACTACTAAAAAGGTAGATTTTATTTTTGAAAGCTTTTTTTACCTTTGGCAAATGATTATTGCTAGCTCTTTTTGGTTTTCACTTATTCAACAGTTTCAAAACACCTCATTTTTCGAATGGTTGGGTTTGGTGACTACCCTAATCTGTATTTTTTTAGCTGTAAAAAACAACATTTGGAATTGGCCTGTTTCGATCATCAGCATCATCATTAGTTCTTATGTTTTTTTTGAAAGTAAATTGTACGGAGATTTTGCTTTGCAAATCTATTTTTTGGGTACTGCTTTTTATGGTTGGTATTTTTGGTTAAAAAACAAGAAAGAAAGTGAAAAGCAAATTTACAGCCTAAAAACAAAAGAATGGGCCATTTCAATACTTAGTGTAGCGTTGTTATCCTATTTATTAGGGCTTTTTCTTGACACATACACCGACACAGATGTGCCTTTTAGTGATGGTTTTTGTACGGCTTTGAGTTTCGTGGCTCAAATTATGTTGAGTAGAAAAATTATCCAAAATTGGCTTTTATGGATTGTGGTTGACCTTTGCTACATCCCACTTTATGTGTACAAAAATCTAAATTTATATGCTATTTTGTATGCTATTTTGGTAGCAATGGCCTTAATGGGCTATCTAAACTGGCGAAAAATATATCATGAACAAAGAAATTAAGAAAATAGCCATTGTAGGCCCCGAAAGCACTGGAAAATCTACCATTTCGAAGCAATTGGCACAACACTACCAAACGGCTTGGGTGCCCGAATATGCCCGTTATTATTGCGAGGGACTGAACGGAGCCTGCACCATGCAGGACGAAATTAATATGTTTTATGGTCAGCTGGCACTCGAAAAGTCATTTTTAGCCACTACCGAAAAAGATTTTATTTTCTGCGACACCACTTTTCTTACCGTGAAAATTTGGAGTGACGAAATGTTGGGCAACACACCGCAAATTGTGTTAGACGCATTGCCCAAATATCCCTACGATTTGTATTTGTTGATGGACATTGATTTGCCTTGGCAGGACGATCCATTAAGAGATTTTCCGCACAAGCGAGAACATTTTATGTCGATTTGGAAAAAAGAATTGCAAAATCTAAAGGCTAATTATATTACAATAAGCGGATTAGAAACACAACGATTTACAAATGCCAAAAATGCGGTTGATGATTTTTTATTGTTTAATAATTTACGACCTCGTAGTTAAAAGTGCCATCATCAGCAAGATTGAAAACAAAATAAGCAGGTGCAAACTCTTGCAAAGCGCCCTTCCACCAATTGCCCGAAACCGCTCCGCAATTGATATAGCTCGTGTGCAAATATTTTATTTCTTCCTGCAAATGCAAGTGCCCAGACAAACAAATTTTTATGTTCTTATGCTTGCTTATCAACTCTTTAATTCGCCAAACATCTCTATGCGCAAGAATTCTATCGGTTAAATCGGTAAACAATTCACTTTCTTTGCCTTCAAACACATTTCTATACACTGCCGAAAGCAAAGGCACATGAGAAACTAGAATTACATATTCGTTTTGAGGAATTTTAGCTAATGTTTCGCTCAACCATTGAAATTGATTTTCGTCTAAACGAGCCTCGAAACCTTTTGGATGAGGATGAATACTATCCAAAACAATGAAATGCCAATTTCCTTTTTGCGTGTGTGCGTAAGTTTGTTGTAATTTCAATTCGTTCAAAAATCTTTTCTTACCATAATCGGCTCTATTTTTTACCGCCTCATTTTTATTTGTCCAGCCATACACATCGTGATTTCCTAAGCAATGTAAGAAAGGTAAGTTTGTGTTTTGAGCTACAATTTGATGCCACTTTTGCCATTGCGCTGCAATTGCCTCTTCGGTATTGTCTAAACTATCCAAAATTGCATCCCCACCGTTAACAATAAAAGAAGGTTTAGCAGGATGTTGGGCTATAGATTGCAAAGCCGCAGCAAAGCCTTTTTCTGGCACTTCTCCAGGGAAAATATGCACATCGGTAAGCATGGCAAAAGAGAGTGATTGCTTACTATCGTTGTTTTTGCTTGCTTGCAAGGCTGTTGGTAAGGCGGCTAAGGTAGCTAAAGCGGCTCCCGATTTTAAAAAGTTTCTTCTTTTCATAAGTTGACGATTTTGAACGACAAACATAAAACAAATTTTGTTTTCATAGATGACTAAACACTTAAAAATACGCAAATCGAAAAGCGTAACAAACGATTGCAAATTTTTCGTAGTATATTTGCACAAAATATTTTTCTTATGACCAATCCAACCACCCGATTAAACAAATACATTAGCGAAAGCGGACTTTGTTCACGTAGAGCCGCTGATAGATACATTGAACAAGGCAACGTAATTATCAACGGACGCAGAGCCAAAGTGGGTGATTTGGTGTATTTTGGAGATGTGGTAACTGTAAATGGGCAAACCATAGAACCCCAACAGGCCGAAAACTCTATCTTAATTGCCTACAACAAACCCGTAGGTATTACCAGCACCACCGAAAAGAATGTGAAGGGCAACATCGTTGAGCATGTGAATCATAGCGAAAGGGTTTTCCCAATTGGGAGATTGGACAAAGATTCTCAAGGTTTAATATTTTTGACCAACAATGGCGATTTGGTGAATAAAATTTTGAGAGCCGGCAATAACCACGAAAAAGAATATATTGTAACCGTAAATAAAACCATTACCGACCAATTTATTGAAGGAATGGCAAAAGGTGTACCGGTGTTGGGTGTAATGACAAAAAAATGCAAAGTGGTAAAAGAAAGCCCTTTTGTTTTCAAAATTACGCTCATTCAGGGTTTGAACAGACAGATACGTCGCATGTGTGAATATTTTGGCTACGAAGTAACCAAATTGGAGCGCACCCGAATAATGAACATCAGTGTAAAAGGTTTACCTATTGGAGATTGGAGAGAATTGACGGAACAAGAGCAAAGCGAAATTTATAAAATGGTAGCCAAATCGAGTTCGGAGAAAGACAATACCCCAAAACGTGTTGCAAAAAAAACAATTCCTACAGAAAAAGAATTTATTAAAAAAAGCAATTCACGAAGCACAAAAGCAAAACCAACCGCAAAAAGTAGCGGAAAATCAAATGCAAAAAACAGCAACGATTGGAATAAAATAGGCGGCCCAAGTCGTCGTTCTTCTCGCCCTGCGAATGGGAAATCGGGCAGTCCCGCAGCAAAAACCCGTAGCCCAAAAAGGAAATAAGTTGATTAATTAAGCATGACTTCAAATACAAAAACCGACATCCGTTCTTTGAGTTTAGTGCAATTGCAAGAACATTTTAAGCAAATGCAAGAACCCGCCTACCGAGCCAAACAGGTTTACCAATGGCTTTGGGAAAAATCGGCGGTTGAATTTGAAGAAATGACCAACTTATCGAAAGATTTGCGCAACAAACTAGAAGCCAACTATTGCATCAATCATGTGGTGGTGAGCAATGCGCAATTTAGCAACGACCAAACCATAAAAAATGCGTTTAAACTTTATGATGGCAACATTGTAGAGGGTGTTTTGATTCCGATGGAGGAGCGCATGACTGCTTGCGTGAGCTCGCAAGTAGGTTGCAGTTTGACTTGTAAATTTTGTGCAACAGGTTATATGGACCGCAAACGAAATCTCAATGCCGATGAAATTTATGACCAAGTGGTGTTGATAGACCAACAAGCAAAAAAAAATTACAACCATCCTTTGAGCAATATCGTGTATATGGGTATGGGCGAGCCTTTGCTAAACTATGCCAATGTACTGAAGTCGATTGAACGCATTACCGCTCCCGATGGATTAAACATGAGTTACAAACGCATCACGGTTTCTACGGCTGGCATAGCCAAGATGATAAAAAAACTGGGTGATGATGGCGTAAAATTTAATTTAGCTTTATCCTTGCATGCCGCCAACGACGCAAAAAGAAATGAAATTATGCCTATTAACGAGCAAAATTCATTAAAAGCACTAGCGGAAGCTTTAAAATATTATTTCCAAAAAACTAAAAATCCCGTTACTTACGAATACATTGTGTTCAACAATTTTAACGATGAAATAGCAGATGCAATGGAATTGGCAAAATTTTGCAAACATGTACCTTGCAAAGTAAACCTTATAGAATACAACCCGATACAATTTGCTGATTTTTTGAATGCCGATGGCGATAAAATTGACGCTTTTGCCACCTATTTGCGCAACAATGGCATCAATACCAACATTCGCCGCAGCAGAGGAAAAGACATTGATGCAGCCTGCGGACAATTGGCGGTAAAAGAAGGCGAAAAATGATAAAACGTTTGTTAAACGATTTTTTTAGTTTATTATTTCCTCGTCTTTGTGGAGGTTGCGGAACGCCTTTATTTCATGGAGAGGATTTAATCTGTACAAAATGTATGCACAGCTTACCCTTTACCGATTTTCATTTACACGCCGAAAATCAAGTAGCCAAAAAGTTTTGGGGAAGAGTCAATTGTGATGCTGCTATGGCTATGTTCTATTTTAAGAAAGGAACTAAAGTGCAACACCTCATTCATGGCTTAAAATACAAAAACCAAACCGAATTGGGTGTAAAATTAGGCAAAATGCTTGGCGATAGACTCTCACAAAGTGACAAATACAGCGACATTGACTACATCATCCCTGTTCCTTTACATCCCAAAAAAGAGAGAAAGAGAGGTTACAACCAAAGTCAATTTATTGCCGAGGGTATAGCCTTGATTTTAGAAAAAGAAGTAAACAATTTCAATTTAACGAGAGAAATCGCTACCGAAAGTCAAACCAAAAAAGCTAAATATACTCGATTTGAGAACATGCAGGAAGTTTTTAGCGTTGTCAACCCTGAGCAATTGGCAAACAAACATATTTTATTAGTGGATGACGTCATTACCACTGGCGCCACTTTGGAGGCTTGTGCTTTGGCACTGCTCAATAGTGGTGTAGGAAAAGTAAGCATCGCCGCATTGGCTACTGCGGAATAAAAAAAGGTGTTTAAACCTTTTAAAACCAACAAAAAAACTCCTCCTTTCCTCCCAAAAAGAAATGGAAATCTATTTTTTGATGTCATTCTTTTTGCTTTGAGATGGATTGTAAATGACCGTGGTTTTTTTCTTTAATAAACTATCAATGGGATAGTATTTTTTTAAAATTTTCAGAACTTTATCTTTGGTCATACCACTTTTTAACGTATCCGAAAAAAATAACTGTATTAATTCCTTTTCGTATAGAGACAATAGTGTTTCTGAATCATCTATTTCTCCTAAAATACCGGTTACAGGTT
>JAIEMU010000044.1 GCA_019751895.1 Sphingobacteriaceae bacterium
CAACACCAAAGTCCTGATTTTGAAAACTATTTTAAAATTTTCAACGACTTTTTAACACTTCGACCACACCAAGAAGTTCATTTTGAGCTAGGAAGAGCCTTAGTAGGTCAATGTGCATCTTTAATTAGTAGAGTGTTATTTGTGAAAAATGGTAAGAAAAAGAATTTTATTATTTTAGATGCAGGCATGACCGAATTGATGCGCCCAGCTTTGTACCAAGCTTACCATGATATTCAAAATTTATCAACACAATCAAAGCCAGATAACCAAAAAGTTAATTATGATATTGTGGGGCCAATTTGTGAATCCACAGATTGCTTTGGTAAGGAATTTCCTTTGCCCGAAACACATAGAGGAGATATTATTTCTATCTCTAGTGTTGGAGCTTATGCAGAAGTAATGGCATCAAACTATAATTTAAGAGAAAATGCACTAAGCATTATCAAAAAATAAATATTTATGGCTATTTGATAACAACCTTTTGAGTTGTTTTTTTTAAGTATCAATTAAAAAAAACATCTATCAAATAAAACATAAAAAAAATTATTTTTGCGTATCAATAGTATTTGAATTTTGTTTTCTCAATATATAACGAGTTAAATGCAATTTTAGGTTTTAATATTACAAAAAAATGTATACACAAACGGTTGCTCTTCACGATGTAAAATGTTTTGCTTATCATGGTTTTTATGCCGAAGAACAGCTTACAGGTACTTATTTTTTGGTTAATCTCTCTGTTGATTTTGTACCCAATGGAGATTCTGAAGATTTACAAAACACAGTAAATTACGAGGTGTTGAATCAAATTATTTTAACCGAAATGCGCCACACGCAGAAGCTGCTAGAAACGGTTGTCAACCGCATTATGAAACAAGTGCTTACTCAATATTCTTTTCTAATTGCTGCTAGCGTAGCGATTAAAAAAATGCATCCACCGATGGAAGGTGAAATAAAAAACTCTTTTGTTCAACTAAACTATAAAACCACAACCTAATGAATTTCAAAAAAGTAAACCCTCAATTTGTAGAAGAATTAAAACAAAAAATAGGTGCAGAAAATGTATTTGTTGATGAAGAAAGTTTAGAAAAGTATAACCATGATGAAACCGAAGATTTAAGATACTTGCCAGAAGTGGTGGTGAAACCGAGTACACCAGAGCAGGTTTCGGTTTTACTTAAATTATGCAACGATAATCATGTGCCGATTACGCCTCGTGGTGGAGGTACGGGGTTGAGTGGTGCAGCTTTACCCATTTATGGTGGGGTTTTGTTGTCGATGGAGAAATTTAATAAGATTATCGCTATCGATACGGATAATTTACAAGCTACTGTTGAGCCAGGTGTAATTACTCAGGTTTTTATGGATGCCGTTGCTGAACACGGATTGCTTTATCCTGTAGATCCAAGTAGTAAGGGTTCTTGTTTTATTGGAGGCAATGTTGCACATGGTTCAGGCGGACCAAGGGTAGTGAAATATGGCACTATTCGAGAGTATATTTTGAATTTAGAAATCGTTTTGCCTAATGGCGATATCATTTGGACGGGCGCTAATACATTGAAATACGCTTCGGGATATAATTTAACACAGTTGATGATCGGTTCGGAGGGTACTTTGGCAGTTGTTACCAAAATAGTTGCTAAATTAATCAGTAAACCTACCCAAGACGTGTTGATGTTGGCTTCTTTCTCTAATAATGAAGATGCTTGTGCTGCTGTTTCAGCAATTTTTAGAGCGGGTGTTACGCCATCTGCTTTAGAGTTTATGGAGCGAAGAGGAGTAGAGTGGGTAAGAGATTATGAACATATACAATTTGACTTAAAAGACGGTGTAGAAGCTTTTTTAATGATAGAAATGGACGGCACAGATTTGGATGAGATTTTTAAAAGTTGTGAAATCATCAATGAAGTATTAGAAAAATACCATTGCTCGGATGTGCTTTTTGCAGATACAGCCAAGCAAAAAGAAGAAATATGGCGTATGCGTCGCACCATGGGCGAATCCGTGAAATCCAATTCTGTGTATAAGGAAGAAGATACGGTAGTACCTCGTGCCGCTTTGCCAAAATTGGTAAAAGGGATAAAAGAAATAGGAGCTAAATATGGTTTTGAGAGTGTTTGTTATGGGCATGCTGGCGATGGAAATTTGCATATCAACATCATCAAAGCAGGCATGAGTGATGAAGATTGGAACTATAAATTAAAAGATGGTATTGCTGAAGTATTTGAGTTGACCGTTGCACTAGGTGGTACTATTTCAGGTGAACATGGAATAGGCTTAGTGCAAAAAGGTTATATGAAAATCAAATATTCGGATGTAAATTTAGCTTTGATGCGAGGTATTAAGTCTGTTTTTGACCCAAATGGGATTCTAAATCCGGGTAAAATTATGCCTTAGCTATTTTAGCCATTCCTTAAATATGCTTTTAATTAGATTAAAAAAGCTTTTAACTCAAAACCCTTCTAATAGTAGTTTATTTTATTTTTCCAAAGTTTGATAAGCAAGAAACCAATCAAAGCGCCACCAAGATGGGCATAATGCGCTACCGAATCGCCAGAAACTTTGGCAATGCCAAGGCTCAATTCGATAAGGATATAGACAGGGATAATGTATTTTGCTTTTACGGGCACAGGAATAAACATAATCATCAATTCGGCATTTGGGAATAGCATGCCAAAGGCAATTAAAAGCCCAAATATAGCACCCGAAGCGCCAATCATTGGTGTGGTATATATGCCTTGTAGGGTTAAATATTGTGCTTGGTCTAATCCCTGCAAAGTGTTTTGATAACTGTTATTTGCCATATCGATAAGGATATGTTGATGAATTGACACAGCGCCTGTAATTTGATAAACCTCAAAAGCTTGCACCGCCCATTGCAATACCAAAGCGCCCAAACCTGTGATTAAATAAAAATTAATAAAGCGTTTGCTGCCTAAATAGCTTTCTATCACTGCTCCAAAAGAGTAAAGGGCAAACATGTTAAATAAAATATGCGTAAAACTACCATGCATAAACATATAGGTAAGCAATTGCCAGCCTTTGAATAGGGGCGAGTCGAAGTAAAAAGCACCCAACATAAAATCTAAATTAATAGAAGTTAGGATATACTTGGCTATAAAAAACAAGACATTGATGATGAGTAAATTTTTTACTACGGGCGGAATGTTTTGGAAATTCATATTATTTATTTGTCAAATTTTTTGTCTAATTCGGTTAAAGTAATGGTTTCTATAATTTGTTTGCCATTTAAACTAATGTTGGGTTCTTTACACGAAAAAAGTTGGTCAATTAGGGATTGCATTTCGTCGTTAAGGAGCATTTTTCCGCTTTTTATGGCGCTGTTTTTAGCCAATGTTCGTGCCAAAGCTTCTCTTTTATCCAATTTTAGTTTTTGTTGGGAGTTTTTAAATCCTTCTAATAAATGTTCAAATATTTGCGTCTCGTTGATGTTATTGTTTCCTAAATCAACTGGAATACCCTCTATTACTAAAGTGTTGCCTCCAAAATCGCTTACCTCAAAACCTAAACTTTTGATATCGTCTAATAAATTAATAGCCAATTCATAGTCGTTTTGGCTCAAAGTAACCGTTTGCGGAAACAAACTTTGTTGAGAAGCACCCTTTCGGTTTTCTAAATGCAGCAAAAACTTTTCATAAAGAAAGCGTTCGTGTGCTGCTTGTTGATCCACTACCATCATTCCCGATTTGATTTGAGAAACAATATAACGGTTATTTACCTGAATAAACTGTTTTGTGGAGCGTATAGGCTCGTTGTAGTTTTCCTCAAAGCCCATGTTTGCTTGTTCAACCGTAGTTTGGTTGGCAATTTTGTAAAGCGACCCCCAATCTTGCTTGCCACTTAATCTATTTTCTTGCGAACGCAAAAAAGGAAGTTCTCTATTGGCAGATTTTTTTTCGTTGTTGAAAGGATTGAAACTAGGATTAAAATCGATGGTAGGCGGCACAATGTCGCCGTGTTCTTTTTCAGTAATTAAGCTACTAAAACCACTTTCGGGATTAAAATCTATGGTAGGACTGATGTTAAACTTACCCAAAGAGCGTTTCACTGCCGAGTGAATGATGGCATAAATAGAGCTTTCGTCTAGATATTTCACTTCGGTTTTGGTAGGGTGTATGTTTACATCAATATTGGCAGGATTAATGTCGATATAAAGCACATAAAGTGGAAAGAAATCACCTGAAAGCAATTCTTTATACGCTTTATTGATGGCATGATTAAGGTAATTGTCTTTTACAAAACGATTGTTGATAAAGAAAAACTGTTCGCCTCTGGTTTTTTTAGCAAATTCAGGTTTTCCAATAAAACCTTTCAGTTTGATGATTGTTGTATCCTCCTCCACGGGAATTAACCTTTCATTATAGTTGTTTCCAAACAGATGAACGATTCTTTGTTTTAATCCCGAGGCGGGCAATTGATGTATTTTTGTGGTATCGTTGTAAAAAGTGAAACTAATATTGGGATGTGCCAAAGCTACTCTTTGAAACTCATCGTGAATGTGTCTCATCTCGCTGCTATTGCTTTTTAAAAAGTTTCTTCGAGCGGGTGTATTAAAAAATAAATTTTTAATGGAAATGGACGTACCTACGGGGCATGCAATGGGTTCTTGTTTGATGAAAGAAGAACCCTCAATTTGTATTAAAGTACCGATTTCTTGGTCGTGCAAACGGGTTTTCATTTCCACTTGCGCAATGGCGGCAATGGAAGCCATTGCTTCACCTCTAAACCCCATACTTCGGATGGCAAACAAATCTTCGGCTTTGCGAATTTTGGAGGTGGCGTGTCGTTCAAAACACATTCTAGCGTCTGTAATGCTCATGCCACAGCCATTGTCTATCACCTGAATTAAAGCTTTGCCTGCGTCTTTGATTAAGAGTTGAATTTTGGTGGCTCCAGCGTCAATTGCATTCTCGAGTAGCTCTTTAATAGCTGATGCAGGGCGTTGTACAACTTCTCCTGCGGCAATTTGATTGGCTACACTGTCGGGCAAAAGGCGGATTATATCACTCATATTAGACTTTTAAATAAACCGCTAAATTAGCTAAAAATAGGGGATAAAAAATTCCTATTTTAGAATATTTTTCAATGGCTTTTATTTTTTGTTTCACCAAGAGGGAACTCGGATGAAACGGATGAAACAGATTTTAACGGATTTTATTTCACAACCATTCTATCCGTAGAGTTAAGCGCAGCGTCTCTACGGATTTTTAATAAAACGTAGTCTTTGACTACGAAAAGAAACAAGCGACTAGACCCTTCGTATCCTCAGAGT
>JAIEMU010000041.1 GCA_019751895.1 Sphingobacteriaceae bacterium
CAGAAAGACTTACCGCATATGAAATGTATTGTTGGAATGACAATAATCAAGAACAATATACTCAAACTGAAATTGCTAAAATAGGGGTAAAAACTGCTACTGAGATGCATTTATGGAATGAAAATAATTCTAAAAAATTCAGTAAAACTGAATATTCAAAAGCCAGCGACTTATATGCTTTTCAAATGCGAAAATGGAATGAAAATAACGAAGAAAAATATAGCAAAACCGAACACTCAAAAGCAAAGGGCTTACATGCTTTTGAAATGAGAAAGTGGAATGAAAATAACGACGAAAAATACATTAAAGCTGAACACGCAAAAGCGAAGGAAATAACGGCTTCTGAAATGCAACGCTGGAATAATCATAGTACAGAAAAATATTTCAAAGCTGAACATTCAAAAGCAAAAAAATTAACCGCTAAAGCAATTAATGATTGGAATATTTGGAATACAGAAAAATATAGCAAAGCGGAACATTCACAAGCAGAAAGACTTACCGCATATGAAATGTATTGTTGGAATGACAATAATCAAGAACAATATACTCAAACTGAAATTGCTCAAATAGGAGTTCAAACTGCTACTGAGATATATTTATGGAATGAAAATAATGAAGAAAAATACACCAAAGCAGAACATGAAAAAGCAGAAGGATTAACTGCTTCTGGAATGAGAATGTGGAATGAAAAAAACGAAGAAAAATACACCAAAACCGAACATGAAAAAGCAGAAGGATTAACTGCTGAAGAAATGAGAATGTGGAATGAAGAAAACGAAGAAAAATATACTGAAGATGAAATTGATGAATACAAACATCAAATAACAGAATCAATAGAACAAACGATAGAACAAACAAATAGAATAAAGTCGTATCTAGTAACTTTATCTGAAATAAAGATTAAATAATTTTATTAAAAATTCGACTTTGGCATAGCATAAATAGAAAAAAACAAAAAAAAACGACACGTTCTGACGTAGTGGTATTTTAAATTTACTAAAAACGGAAAAGCTGAAAACCGAACAGAGCAATTGACACTATAAAAGGCGTATTCGATTCTCCACTTTTGAAAGATACCGAAATAAAAGGTGCTAGGTATATTTTACTCAATATCAGTTCAGGAATAAAAGAAGCTACCATGGATGAAATTATGACCATAACCGACTTTATTCAAGATAAAGCAGGCAGTAGCGCTGATATTATTTGGGGAAGTTGCTTAGATGCTTCTTTGAAAGATAAAATTTCGGTAACCATTATTGCTACTGGGTTTAAAAATACGGGGCAAAATAATGAAGTTAAACAAACGAAAATTACTGTTTTAACCAAAGATGATTCAATTGATGATAAAATTCAGATAGCTATAGAAAATATACTAAAGTTTCGAGAGATGACCATGAGAATGCGTAGAGGTAAATATTAATTTTTTTTACACTATTGTCCAATAAAAAAATAGCGCACCAGCGTTAATGGCCTACTGAGGAACGAAGCATCTAATCACAGGTAGATTTGTAGCCATACCATTTATGGCGTGGTAATAATAGCCCCTGCTGTTCGACATACCGCTGTTCGACATTTGTAATGTCGAACAAGCTATCGTAGGTTTTGTAAACCAAAAAAAACAAACAATTCCGTTTATTACGGGTCACAGACCCGATGATAATACTTCGGGATTGCAAATCCCGAAGAGCGTTGAGGTTAAAATCGGTTAGCATCCGTTTTTCCGTTCAATCCGTGTTCTATCTTTATGCCCTTGTTGGTGTTATCACCAACAAGTTTTTTTTTTGAGTTCTTTGTTGGTGACAACACCAATGCTATTAAAATAAGGAATAATTATTTGGTATTCAATTACGCCCTTGTTGGTGTTATCACCAACAAGTTTTTTTAGTTCTTTGTTGGTGACAACACCAACAAAGGCATAAATCATATTCAACCCCAAAATAAAATTTTTGAAAAATAAATTTACTTTATTGCTTAATAATTCCTGTAGCTTTTAATTTTTCATTTACACGCTGCGCATCAGCTTGAATTTGCGGTCTAATTTTATCAAAAGCATCAATCAGAGCATCAGGGTAGGCTTTTCTAAACGCATTTCTCATCGAATATCCATAATAATAAGCTACTTTCACACTCGATTTACCAATAGCCGAATATTTTCCAATTAACCTATTCTCTCTATCCATAATCCTTATTTCTACCTCCACTTTGTAACGTATGTTCATGAAAGGCATTCCCAATAAGTTTGGCGCTGTTAACAAAAACGTAGAAAAAAGGTAGTCAAAAACACCAATTCTAGCTTCAATAATATTTCTTTTAAGAGCTATGTATCCGTATTTATCCCCATAAGGATCTGTAAGATTATCTTCTACTTCTTTAGTAAATAACTTTACCTCGTCGTAATTAGTTACAACATTGGTATTCATCAAATCTTCTATTTTTCTTTCTAGTGTGAGTAATTTTGGAGAGATAGGATCTTTTTTGGGATTTATCATCGAACCATCCCATGTTTTACAGCCAGTCAAGACAACCAAAGCCACTAAAAAAAAAGTTTTTTTCATCTTTACAGAATTTATTAAAATAAAAAAGTGCAAGCCTATAAGCCGAATTCTGTACAATTTTGACTTAGGAACAAAAAAGTTTCTATCATTAATCACTTGATACAATCGTGAGCTTTTACCTAACATTTTCACGCTTACCCCAAACAAGTTTGAGGCGGTATATTTTCTGTGACACTGTTTCGTAATTTAGGCATTCATTTATAAACCACTTCCCATTAAGAAGCAAATTGCTTTATGCTGCCTAGATTTTCCTCTCGAATACGAATATCCAAGCGATAGAACGGTTTACATTTTAGAAACAAATGTACAATTATTTGCAGTTTTTTAAAGTTTTCCAGTTACTTTTTCAAAAACAATTTACGCCCTTGTTGGTGTTATCACCAACAAGTTTTTTTTGAGTTCTTTTTTGGAGACAACACCAACAAAGGCATAAAATCAAGAAACAGAATATTGATGATGGTTTTTAAAATGCACACGAGTGCACCAGCAGAGAATATCATTAGGGTGACAAAAAATGTTTTTCAGTTCCTGCTGTTCAACATTTGTAATATCGAACAAGCTATCCTAGGTTTTTGTAAACCGCAAAAGCGATAGGTAGAAATTAAAAATTTATAGATAGTTTTGTTGCGGTCTCAAATTCTATGATAATGTCCATTTGAATAAAGACACACAGAATTTAATTTAAACAAATGACAAACAACATTTTAATTATTGACGACGAAGACAAATTACGAAGTTTATTAACTCGAATAATTAGCTTAGAGAATTTTAACGTTTTCGAATCAGACACTTATGCAAACGCACTAAAAAAGTTAAAACAAAAAGAAATTGATGTGGTAATTTGTGATGTAAAACTGCCCGATGCGAATGGTGTGGAGTTGGTGAAAGACATCAAACAAAAATATCCCTTAATCGAAATTATTTTGCTAACGGCTTATGGAAACATTCCAGACGGTGTGCAAGCGATAAAAAATGGCGCTTTCGACTACCTTACCAAGGGTGATGACAACAATAAAATCATTCCTTTGTTGTTCAGAGCAATCGAGAAAGTAACATTATCCAAAAGAATACAACAACTCGAAAAACAATTGGGCACACAGTATAGTTTTGATAGAATTATTGGAAAATCCGCTATCATACAAACCGCTATACAAGCCGCACAAAAAGTGGCTTCAACCGATGCAACCGTAATGTTGACAGGAGAAACAGGAACAGGAAAAGAGGTTTTTGCACAAGCTATACATAACGAAAGTAATCGCAAAAAGTATAATTTTATTGCGGTCAATTGTTCGGCTTTTAGCAAAGATTTGTTAGAAAACGAATTGTTTGGACACAAAATGGGCGCATTTACAGGAGCTAATAAAGAAACCAAAGGTATATTTGAGGAAGCCCACAAAGGAACTGTTTTTTTGGATGAAATTGGCGAGATGCCTTTAGAGTTGCAAGCTAAAATGCTCCGTGTGTTGGAAACGGGAGAATTTTTAAAAGTTGGCGACAACAAGCCTACAAAAATTGATGTAAGAATAATTACCGCTACCCATCGAAATTTAAAAAAAGAAGTCGAATTGGGGCATTTTAGAGAAGATTTGTTTTATCGAATTTCTACTTTTCAAATAGAATTGCCTCCGCTCAGAAAACGTATTGAAGATATTGAAGATTTGGTACTGTTTTTTTTAGACTTATTTGCCGCTAAAACAAATAAAAAAATAACCAAAATATCTAAATCATACCTTCAAGCATTGCAAAATAGTACATGGAATGGAAATATTCGTGAATTGAAAAACATTATCGAACGTAGTGTAATTTTAACCGATGCAAATTGTTTAGAAATAGATACCCTACCCTCAAATTTTAAAGACAGTGACGCTATAAATGAGAAAATGCTCACACTCGACTTGGCAAGTGCCGAGAAGTTGCACATTCTCAAAATATTAGATTATACCAAAGGTAATAAAACCGAAGCCGCTAGGGTACTCAACATTGCACTCACCACACTTTATCGAAAGTTAGAAGAATATAAAATTAACTAAAATCGTAGCGAAACGATAGTCAAAGCCTTTCAAAATGAAAGGCTTTTTTTGTGCGAAAATTTTTGTAAAAAAATAGAAACCTATCTATCAACAACTTAACAAATAAAATAAAAAATGGCTTAGTGATTGTAAATAGTGTACCGTAACCCTTTAAAAAAATAAAAATATGATGACAACTATTTTAACCTGCTTAGGTCTATTGGTCTTTGCTATTTTTTACAAATCCATTCACTTTTTCGAAAAAATATAATCGTATGAAAGCATTATTTATTATCGCAATTTTAGTATTTGGCTATATCTGCTATGTATTAATAAAACCTGAAAAATTTTAATTTATAATTATATGAAAACAGAAATTCTAGGTATCATTTTGATGTTTGTGTTAACGGTCATTTTAGCCATTCCGTTAGGAAAATACATCGGTAAAATTTTTAATTATGAAAAAACTTGGCTAGATAAAATCTTTAACCCTTTAGACAACTTATTTTTCAAATTAAGCGGCATCAATCCTGCCAAAGAAATGGATTGGAAACAACACCTTTTAGCGTTGTTGAGCATCAATTTAGTGTGGTTTGTGGTATCTATGCTGGTACTTACCAATATGGGATGGTTGCCGCTCAACCCTGATCATAACCCATCTATGTCGGGCGAATTGGCGTTTAACACCTCGCTTAGTTT
>JAIEMU010000111.1 GCA_019751895.1 Sphingobacteriaceae bacterium
AGCGGTTACAAAACGTATTTTATTTTTGAGTTGGTAAGGTAATATTTGTTCCATATTCATTTGAATTTACGGCACAAAGGTAATAATTTGTTAGACTATAATGACTACTTAGCGCAGAACACCAAATACCATTTTGTTATTCGGTATAATGGCTTATAAAAACAAAACCCTTGCTTGGTTATCCAAACAGGGGTTTCAAAAAAGTTTATAAAAAGCGTATTCTAATTTAGCAAATTTGCTTTGATACCTATCTCAAGCAATCCGTTTATGTATCTAGTCAAATCCAAAACCTCCATTACTACTGCTGTGGTGCATGACCACCAAAGTAGGATTGCTCAAAATAAGGATTTACATAATATTGCGAAACCATTTCATATTGTTGCGCTTTGGCATTTAAGCCTATAAAAATCGTCACCACTAGGACAATGGCAAATATTTTTGTTATTTGAATGAGGGTGAGATTATTAAAATAGTTTTTTTCTAATCAATAAATACCGAGACAAAACCGACTACATCCTTTCCTTTACCTTTAAGGTCAATTACAAAATAGTAGGTTCCTTGATCCAACTTTTTTCCATCTATAATCCCATCCCAATTGTTATTATCATTATTATAATCTTCTACTACCTTTAAAATACGCCCGTATCTATCGTAAATCATAACTTTATTATCCGGATATTTTTCAATACCTTCTACTAGCCAAATTGGGTTTTCTTGGGTAATGTTGTTGTTAGGTTTCAGTTTTTCTCTGTCAGGTGTGGGTGTGGGATCAATCTTAGCTGGTTCTGTTATTTCTACGGTTACTACTGTGCTTTGTACACCAGAGGTGATGGTACATGAATACGTACCTGCTACTAATCCTGTTAGGTCTTTAGTGGTTTTGGCATTACTCCACAAATAAGTATATGTACCTGTACCGCCCGAAGGAGTAAGCGTAATTGCTCCATCGCTACCGCCAAAAGCACCTACGTTGGTTTGAACACTGGTAGCCTTTAGTTGTGGTAGTGTTGCTGTTGATACCACTTCTAAGCTTACTAGCACAACATTAGAATCTCCAAACTTATTGTAAGCAGTAACCGTATAAACCGTAGCAGGCATTAGTGTCGTTGGCGTACCTAGTATTTTCCCTGTATTTACATCTAAACTTAAACCCTCTGGCAAAGTAGGGCTAATGGCATAACCCACATATTTTACGCTACGAATGAGTTGATTATTTGAATCCGTCACATATACATTACCAGAAGCGCCTGCAACTACACTGTTGGGATTACTAAATTTTGCAACATTAGCTGCGCCATCAGCAAAACCTGATGTACCACTACCAGACAAAGTACTCACCACACCTGCAGGAGTTATTTTACGAATACGATGACCGTCAAAATCTGCCACATATACATTACCCGAACTATGTACAACTATACCTCTAGGGTTATTAAATTTTGCCACAGTGCCTGGACCATCAGCAAAGCCTCGTGTACCATTTCCTGCCAAGGTACTCACCACCCCTGCAGGGGTTATTTTGCGAATACGCTGATTATCTGAATCCACAACATATAGATTATCTGAAGCATCTATAGCTACCCCCCTAGGTTCATTAAATTTTGCAACAGCTGCTGCGCCATCAGCAAAACCTGCTGCACCTCCCGCAAAAACACTCACCACACCTGCAGGAGTTATTTTACGAATGCGATGGTTTTTCGAATCCACTACATATACATTACCAGAACCATCTACCGCTACACTTCTAGGATAACTAAATTTTGCGGCGGAGCCTGTACCATCAGCAAAACTAGGTGCACCATCTCCTGCCAAATTACTCACCACGCCTGCAGTGGTTATTTTACGAATACGATGATCCGTGAAATCCGCAATATACAAATTGCCAGAAGCATCAAATGCTAAATCAATAGGATTCTTAAATTTTGCAAGAGCTACTGCGCCATTAGCATAACCTGGTGTACTTCCCGCAAAAGTACCCACCTCTCCCAAAGGAGTTATTTTACGAATGCGATTATTATAAAAATCAGCTACATATAAATTACCTAAAGCATCTAAAGTTACACCAATAGGGTAATCAAATCTTGCAACAGCGGATCCTCCATCAACAAAACCTGCTGCACCACTACCCACAAAAGTGCTTGTCAACCCGTAATTGAAAGCAGGTATCGGACCGCCTTTATTTTCAATAGCAATTGGTGTAATGGCTTGGTTGATAATTAAGCTATAACTAGGTTGGGCAATAGATATATTAGGTACTTGAGCCTTAACATTTAACACTACAATAGCTACACAAATAATACTAAATAGTTTTTTCATTTTTACAATCAGTTGTCTTCTGCGCAAATATATATACTTTATTTCACAATCAACTTCAACTTTTTTATTGCAAGTGATTGATTTTAAACAAGTGACAATGTGCGAAAAAGTGTGCGCTGTACCTTTTTGCATTTTACACAGTAAAAAATTCAGAATTACCATTGAATATTGTAAACTCATAAAACGAGAGCAATTTACTTTTTCAAATTACTTTACACACTTTTTTTGAACAGTATCAATTATCCTTCGAGCATTTTCTATATGCCTCGTTTTTGCAACTGCATAAAAAAAACATAAAGGTATTTTTCCATTTTGAATTCCTTCAAAAATTCATCAGATAATAAATATTCGTTTTTATAGCGTAGAAAAATAAGTTAATATACTAACCTACAAACATTATTATTTATTAAGGATAAATGCACTTTGATACCAACCTCAAACATTCCGTTTACATATTCGGTCAAACCGTTGCTGGCGCTGGTGTAGATCGTATTTAAGACATAAATGTCTTTATATTTATAGCTTAACCCAAAACTCATATTTTTGCTGCTGTGATACATTGCCATAAACTGTAATTGTTGTTGCAATATGCTGGCTTCTACGCCAAAATCTACAATATCGTCGTAGCCTTTTATAGAACGGTAAGCCAACTTAGATTCTACAAATACATCTTCAGAATTACCTCTTGCCATTGTTTTGTAACTTACCGAACCATAAAATAAAGATACATCGCTTACATTTTTATTTTTATTTAAAAATGTTTTCATGTTGGGTATTACTACTTCTGCTTTCAGTTCATTCGACTCGTAGCCAATCCCCACATCTCCATCAAAATAGTTTTTTTTGTAATTAGCCATACTTGCACTGCCGACGTTACCTATAATTTCTTGACTACTCAAGCTTTGGTTTGAAAAACCAAAAGACATTCCAAAGTGTAGTTTTTGCTCAGCAATTAACTGTAAATGATAGGCATAGCTAGCCAGAAAACGGACGTCGCGTTGCAAGCCTGCTTTATCTAAATACATATTGATACCCAAGCCCATTTTTCTATTCAAGGCATAATCGGCGGTTAAGCTCTGTGCCACCGGTGCACCTTTAAATATTTTGCGCTGTTGGCGATGCACCATATTCAAGTTCAAGCCCTCACTGGCTCCTGCCAAAGCAGGATTACTTAAATAAGGATTTATAAAGTATTGCGAAACTAATGTATAATGCTGCGCTTTGACGCTTAAACCTATCATACTTACTACCACTAATACAATCGCAGATAGTTTTTTCATTTTCACAATAATTGACTCATATTTTTGGTTTGACGAACAAATATATATACTTTATACTACAACCAAGTGTAACTTTTTCGTTACACTTGTGACGAAACATAGATGAGATGGAGCACCAAACAAGCAAAACCAAAATCTTATAAAAACCAAAATCCCTCAAGCGCTTCGCTTGAGGGATTGAAGAATCTATCCTATAAAACAAATTCTAGTTTAGCAAATTTGCTTTAATACCTATCTCAAACAATCCGTTTACGTATTTGGTCAAATCGCTGGTGGCGGTGGTATAGATAGCGTTTAACGTATAGTTGCCTTTATATTTATAGTTTACACCAAAACTTCCATTTTTGCTACTGTGATACATTGCCATAAACTTTAATTGTTGTTTCAAAATACTGGTTTCTACCCCAAAATCTACAATGTCGTTGTAGCCTTTGATAGAGCGGTAAGCGATTTTTGGTTCTAAAAACACATCTTCAAAACGACCGCTTAACTGCTTTTTGTAACTCACCGAGCTGTAAAACAAGGATACGTCGGTTACATTTTCTTCTTTATTGAAAAGTGCTTTCATATTAGGCATTACCATTTCTGCTTTCAGTTCCTTCCACTCGTAGCCAACACCAAAATCACCATCAAAATAGGTTTTCTCATAGTTTGCTATACTAGGATCGGCAGTATTTCCTTGTATATTTTGATTACTCAGGCCTTGGTTTGAGAAACCCAAAGACACTCCAAAATGTAATTTTTGCTCCGCACTTAAAGGCAAATGATAGGCATAGGTGGCCAACAAACGAATGTCGCGTTGCAAACCTGCTTTATCTAAATACAAGTTCATACCCAAACCCATTTTATCGTTCAAAGCATAATCGGCAGTTAAACTCTGTGCCACCGGTGCGCCTTTAAAGATGTTGCTCTGTTGGCGATACGCCATGTTTAAGTTCAAGCCCTTACTAGCCCCTGCCAAAGCAGGATTACTCAAATAAGGGTTTACATAATATTGGGAAACCATTGCGTATTGTTGCGCTTTGGCTGTTAAACCAATCATACTTGTTGCTACTAAGGCGATGCTAAATAGTTTTTTCATGTTTTTTTTATTATTCAAAGTTTTTTTATTTTATATTTTAGTTTTCGCAAATTTAAAGAAATCTTCTATTGTCCTACAATGGTTATAAATCCTTTAATTTTTTCTTTTCCTTCTCCCAAATCAATCACATAGTAATAGGTACTTTCTTCCAGTTTTTTACCGTTTATTTCACCGTTCCATGTATTGTTTTCGTTGTTGTAATTTACTATTCTTTCCATTTTACGACCATACCTATCGTAAATGGTAACCACGTTATCTGTATAGTTTTCAATGTTTTTTATGTACCAATTTGGGTGTTCTCGGGTAATGTTGTTGTTAGGTAGTAGTTTTACTTGTCCATCTTCAATCACGACGGTAATTGATTTTGACTCTGAACCCGAAGTAACTACGCAAAT
>JAIEMU010000089.1 GCA_019751895.1 Sphingobacteriaceae bacterium
CACTTTTGTAATGAAAATTAATTTATTACACGCTGAAAATCAACTCGTGATAACGCATTCTAACTTAGGCACCATCATTCTTTTTCAGCGACTACATCAAAATACCCCACTAAATCAATAAAATATCAAATTAAATCAGCAATTGAAGTATCAAATAAATTATCGACTGGCTAATATTGAAGCGGACTCCATAATGGATGCTCCGAATATTACAATAAAATGCTAATTAATGGTGTTAAAAATAATTTTGATCCATTTTTATCGTATAATCAGATTGTAAAAACTAAATTAGCTCAATTAGATAAAAACATTGATGAGCTAAATATTATGTAATTAATTGCTCATCATGTGATCCTAATTGAATGATTGTTTTGAATAACTTACCAAACAAGTTTTTAAGTTATAAAGCAAGGTAGGATTTGAAAGTACAACAAGTTTAGGTGGACACGAATCTATCCTATAGGTGGGATAGATATAAAAAAAACATGTATGTCGGAAACGGCTAACCGCTGGTTTTTGGAGTTGTTAAGTCCGAAGCTTTTCAGCTCTAGATGCATTCTATCCTAATACATGGCTTTCTGTCAATGACAGTATTAATACTATAGACTATTAATTTTATTTACTGCTTCGCTATAATCATAAACACCTAAAGATAAAAACTCTTCTAAATATCTTAAAACATCCTGTTTGTCTCTTGCTCTTTCCGGACAACCTTTACCATAATCACTATCTTCAGTAACTATTGCCGCAGAAGCATTTATTGCTAACCCAACAAATGCTTGATCAGATTCTTCATGAAACCCTAAACAATTTAATTTATATCTTACATCGTCATTAAGATCACTACTTGCATATTCTATTCTATTTTTAGATTTATTTAGTTCTTTGAACCATAGTTGAATCAATCTAACACAACTTTGTTTCATATATTCACCATAAATTTTCGTTTCATGATCAAAACAAAGCATTAAGCAATCCTTCAATAAGAACAAGTGTAGAACCGAGGATGCATCAGAAAAATTAATGTTTGCAGCATGAAATATATTTGTATCTAAAACGATGCTTCTCATTTTAAACACTCTTGTTTATTCTGAAATGAAATTTTGCTAATCTCCATAACCTCTTGAAATGAATCTGAAAAAAATTCATCAAATTCTTTAGGTGTATCCTGCAAGTCACCATATTTATCTATATTGACTTTATGGACGATACTCTGAATTCCATCATTGCTTATAAAATAAACAGCAAGTTTGTCACTAGTAAATAATTTACCATCCTGCTTTAAACAATTCTCAGCAATTCTGCGTCTGACTCTCAATAAGATATTTTCACTATGTGTTTCTATTATTAAGGGTTTATCTCTTTTTTTTACATGCTCAATAAATAAATCTCCAAGTTCTAGCTGCATTTTAGAGTGCAAATGGATTTCTGGCTGCTCAATAATTAAACCGCCATCACACACTATTAACTCCACCACAATTGGAATAATCTGCGATAGCCCAAATCCTGTATCAACTAGAGATACGGAAGTATCAGTTTTTCTATTTTTTATTTTAAACTCGCAAAGACCCTCCCTATATACTTTCCAGTCTAATTCAAAGTTATATTTATTTAACCATTTATTTAAATTTTGCTGTAACTTGTTATCTTTATATCTACTATGATACAAAATCTCATATGTTCCATTTCCGTTGGAACCAACATGATCAGGGTTTCCACCAGTAAACAATTGAATCCTCGATGGGTGAGATCTTAATGGACCAACATTCGATAATCTTTGAAAATAATTTGAGGTCTGATAATGCAAAATTAGAAGTAACAATCCTAGTGGATCTTCCAAATTAAAACGGTTCATTTCTTCATCTACTACAGTAGGAATAAATCCATTAAAACCAATATTAACTTTAGTTTCAAGATTATCCTTATAAAAAATAGATTGTAAAATATATACCCTATTTTTTAGTGAACTATTGGCTTTTTTTAAAGAAAGAATAGATTCACTATTACTACTCAATGTTACTTTAAATAAAGATACATAGTTAGCTTTGATTTTATTATCATATGATATTTGTATTTGAATGACTAACTCATTATTTTTTAGTCTACTAATAAGGGTATCATTTTGCTGTTTAAAAAACTTTGGCAAATTATCAGTTTCAATTTGCAAATGGACTTCTATTGGTGTTTCTTTTAAAATTTTATGATTATAAACAATATCCTCATAATTACCCAAATCAACACCATCGGATGCCGCAAACCTAAGTGACTCAGTTGGATTATTACCTAAACTCTGCTTCAACAATAACAGTGCTTTAAGAATACTACTTTTGCCAGATGCGTTATAACCATAAATTAAAGTAAGTGGTTTAAATTCAATCCACCCCGAGTCTTTAAAGCCTTTAAAATTAATTAATCTTATAGCATGCATTTTATAAAATATCCTAAAAATCAAAAATAATAGATTACTCCTTATTTTTATATAAAATTTTCTGATGGTCGATATACTAACGACATTATTGGTTTGGCAAACATTTAAAAATCTGTTTGTTCTTTTCCGCTCCTACGTTCCCTACAAAATTTATTTCCAAAATATCAATAATAACCCTTTTCAAGCTTTTTCCTGCCCGCTATTTTCTTGGCACTACCAGGATAACCTACATCCTCTTGTCCAGTAAATAAGGTTTTTGGATAAAATATTTCAGGAGACATCTCAATATCTCCAGCCATATATCGTAACGGAATATTTTTTAACAAACGGTATTTTGTGACTAATTGCAAATTTAGATCTTTTTCATTGTCTTCCCATGCTTTGCCTAGATCTGATAAAGTATTATAATAAAATAAAATCAATTCATAAACTGACAACTGAGCTCTTACCGTTTTAATGTACTCTTTTTTTTGATCATATGTTAGAACTTTTCGTGTATCTATAAATGTTACCGTTTGATATAAGTGTTGATAATAATGTCCTAACTGGTTTTGATAACCATCAAATTTGAGCCATTGAAGAAATTTTGGAGAAGCTGATTTATCTTTATTTCTATATTTATCATTATTCTCAAAGATGGTACGATGATTTTTTCTCAAATCATCAATTTTAACTCTAAAATGTTCATTTTTAAGAATTTCTTTATCAATACTATTTATTTTTTCTTCTAGAAATGGCCAAATTTCGTCAGATAATCCATAAAACAATATCACCCAAATTATATTAATTACTTTCTTTGAATCTTCATTACAGACATTCAACAAAATGTCATAAAATTCTTTTATTAACCCATTGAATTCTTTATTGATTAATATAAAAATATATCTACCTGCTTTTCCCTTTGAATGAATATTATCTGAATTTTTTCGTACAATGTCCAGCATAGTCATAAATGTTGATTCTATTTTCTGTTGTTCATTTAGATCACGCTGTGCTGTGATAGTTTTATAACCAAGAAAAACTAGAATAAAACCTAATATACCACTTAAATAACAACCATAATTGCCATATTGTTCTAAAGTATAATGTTGATAATCTGGATTTAATTTAAATTTTAGATAAATCGGCACTATTGTACAAGCAATTAAAAATAAAGTTATAAAGCCAACTATAAAGTTAATAACTACTTTTTTATTTCTTTTATAAAAAGCATAAATTATTTCAGTTTTTTTTACTTTAGCCATCTAAACCTTTCTTAATATATCACGATGATATTTCAAATAAATTTCTTACTTATCAGAAAAACTACCAACATTCAAATTTTCATTAATTCTCCATTGACGTAGAACATTATAATCTAACCGCGGAGAAATTAATATTGTACCGTCTTGCTCAAAACTAATAAAACCAGCATCAAATAATTTGTCAATATGTGGTGCTAGCAATAATCCATTATTTCCGTATATTTTTTCAATATCGTCGAAGCGTTTCCAAGGTTTGATATGACTTGCAATAAGTAATTCTTTAGCTGTTGTTTTCGTAACTCGGCAGTGTTTGTCAATTCGTTCAACATTGATTCTAAATGTTCCATGTCCGCGCCTAGATTTTATCAACTGCTCTCGTTCAGTTGGGTCAACTTGTGTACTTTGCTCGATCTCATCTTCTGCGTTACGACTTAATTGAGTGGTTTGATTTCTGATAATTTTTTTAGCTTCATCGCTAATTAGCATAATAAAGGTAGCTATACATTTGTTAAATATAACTTTTAATTACCTTTACCATTTTCTAGAAGATGTGCATTAATAAATTATTATATAAGCATCTATATTACCATAATTACATTATAAATAGCATCATGCGGTGCAAAATATAACGTAATTATATCGAATATTTTGACAAAATGTTATATTTAAGCTACAGCAATGTAACTAAATATTTAATCGCACTATCTATATTTAATTTGGTAAAACTCCAGTCTGCATAAGCAATCTTTCAATCTCGCTTGCCAATAAAAAATCAAGATCAATACATCCAAGGCAGCGCAGATAATTCAGGTTTATTCTGCCATACTATCTTCCGCGCTTCTCCACAGCTATATTTCAACGTTTTAGATATCAATTCATCAGCCCTAAACTTATCTCCGCGCCATTTTTTCGCAATTAATGTGCCAACATCATATTCTCTGGATCAACCAATTTAGCAAGCTTTAACAAACAAGACGATTGCTCGTCTTGATCCAATTTCTGAAAATAAAACTCAAACGTTGCGACTTCATCAACGGTGTACATCTTTTAATATTGGTGATAATTTGATTTAATTCAGCTTATCTGATACACATAGTCAACATTACCATGTTACAGAAAAACTCCCACGCAGTGGCGACATAATTATCCATGCTGGTGATTTAACTCGGGTTGGAAGCGTAGCTGGAATACAGGATTTTATCGACTGGTTTACTGAGTTACCCTACAAATATAAGATTTTTATTGCTGGAAATCATGATTTTGCTTTGCAAGAAGAAAAATCACAAATACAATTTCCCGAAAATATTATTTATCTTGAACATAATAGTATAGTTAT
>JAIEMU010000105.1 GCA_019751895.1 Sphingobacteriaceae bacterium
ATAATAGTAGCAATAAGCGTTTTGAATTGGGTTTAAACGCAGGTTTAAATTTTGATTATTCAAATTATAGAGTTACTGCTCAATATGGTTTAGGTCTTGCTGAAATGAATAAAGATGTAAAGAATACCAATAGAGTAATTGGTTTATCGGTAGCTTATATTTTCGGTAAATAATTTACAAATTAAAATAATAAATGAAGCAAGCACCATCGGTGCTTGCTTTTTTTGTGCGCCATGTTTTGCTGCGGGCTATTTTTTTCTTTTAAAATAAAATAAAAAAATACATTCTAAATAGTATCTTTGCATCCCGACAGAGTAGTCGGTATGCGTCTAATTTTTGTAAAGACAAACTCGGCTTTGGCTCTGGTATAATTGAAAGCTAAAATACATTCAAATGCCAAAAAACACTTCCATTCAATCCGTTTTAATTATTGGTTCAGGTCCTATTGTGATAGGTCAAGCTTGCGAGTTTGATTATTCAGGTTCTCAGGCGGCTTTGTCGCTTAAAGAAGAAGGGATAAAAGTATCCATCATCAATTCCAATCCGGCCACCATCATGACCGACAATGTAATTGGCGATTATGTTTATTTGCAACCCTTAACCATCGCTTCGATTGAAGAAATTTTAATCAATCATGCTCAGTCGGATACTTTGCCTACCATCGACGCGGTATTGCCTACCATGGGTGGACAAACGGCTTTAAATCTTTGTGTAGAAGCAGAAGAAAGAGGAATTTGGGCGAAACACAACGTGAAAATTATCGGTGTAGATGTTGCTGCGATTGAAAAAACAGAAAATAGGGAGTCTTTTCGTCAGTTGATGATTGACATAGGTGTAGGCGTAGCACCATCCAAAATCGCCAATTCATTTTTAGAAGGAAAAGAAGCCGCTCAAAACATTGGTTTTCCATTGGTAATTCGTCCTTCTTACACCTTAGGCGGTTCTGGTGGTGGTTTTGTACACAAAAAAGAAGATTTCGACCAAGCTTTGAAAAGAGGTTTAGAGGCTTCGCCAACCCACGAGGTGTTGGTAGAAAAAGCGGTTTTTGGTTGGAAAGAATACGAATTGGAATTGCTTAGAGATAGCAACGACAATGTAATTATCATTTGTTCGATAGAAAACTTCGACCCAATGGGTATTCATACCGGCGACTCGATAACGGTTGCGCCAGCGATGACTTTATCGGATAGGGTATATCAAGAAATGCGTAATCAAGCCATCAAGATGATGCGTGCCATTGGTAATTTTGCAGGCGGTTGTAATGTTCAATTCTCGGTTAATCCAGAAGATGATACCATTATCGCTATCGAAATTAATCCAAGGGTTTCTCGTTCATCGGCCTTGGCAAGTAAAGCAACAGGTTATCCAATTGCGAAAATTGCTGCTAAATTGGCAATTGGCTACAATTTAGATGAGTTAGAAAATCAAATTACGAAAACCACTTCGGCTTATTTCGAACCTACTTTGGATTATGTGATTGTAAAAGTTCCACGTTGGAATTTTGATAAATTTAAAGGAGCAAATGTAGAATTAGGTTTGCAAATGAAATCGGTAGGCGAGGTGATGGCCATCGGTAGAACGTTTATTGAAGCCTTGCAAAAAGCTTGTCAAAGTTTAGAAACAGGCCGAGCAGGTTTGGGCGCCGATGGAAAACATTGCCGTAGCATAGAAGAAATAATGTTTGGTTTGGAGCATGCAAGTGCCAATCGTTTGTTTTTAGTGAAAGACGCTTTTAGCATGGGTGTTCCTTTAGAATCTATCCGTAAGGTAACTAAAATCGACAAATGGTTTTTGGCACAGATACAAGAATTGGTGCTTTTAGAAACCGAGTTGAAACGCTATTCGCTCAACAACATTCCGAAAGACTTTTTATTTACCTTAAAACAAAAAGGATTTTCTGATGTGCAAATTGCTTGGGTGTTGGGCAACGTAAGCGAAGATGAAGTTTACAACCGAAGAAAAGAATTAAACATTCGTAGAGTGTATAAAATGGTGGATACCTGTGCGGCGGAGTTTCCTGCACAAACGCCTTATTATTACTCAACTTTTGAGGATGAAAACGAATCGATTCCTTCGACGAAGAAAAAAATAATTGTGTTGGGTTCGGGTCCAAATCGAATTGGGCAAGGTATTGAGTTTGATTATTCATGTGTGCATGGTTTATTGGCGGCAAAAGAGTCAGGTTTTGAGGCTATTATGGTCAATTGTAACCCAGAAACGGTATCAACCGATTTCAACATGGCAGATAAATTGTATTTTGAACCTGTATTTTGGGAACATGTTCGCGAAATTATTGATTTAGAAAAACCCGAAGGTGTAATTGTGCAGCTAGGCGGACAAACAGCTTTAAAAATGGCTGAAAAATTACACGAAAACGGAATCAAAATTATCGGAACGGCTTACAACGATATGGATGTGGCTGAAGATAGAGGTCGCTTTTCGGATTTATTAAAAGCCTTAGACATTCCTTATCCAAGATACGGTGTGGCAGAAAACGCTGAAGAAGCCATTGTGGTGGCTAATGAGGTAGGTTATCCAGTTTTGGTGCGTCCAAGTTATGTGTTGGGTGGTCAGGGGATGAGCATTGTAATCAATGATGAAGATTTGGAAACAGCAGTAGTGAAACTATTGGGCGATTTGCCAGGAAATAGAGTTTTGATAGATCATTTTTTGGATAGAGCAGAAGAAACCGAATCGGATTCGATTTGTGATGGCGAAGATGTGCATATTGTAGGTTTGATGGAACATATTGAACCAGCGGGTATCCATTCAGGCGATTCGTTCGCGGTGTTGCCACCTTTTAGCTTGTCTCAAAAGGTGATGGATCAAATGGAATTATACTCTAAAAAAATTGCGAAAGCACTGAATGTAATCGGTTTGTTGAATATTCAATTTGCCGTAAAAGACGAAAAGGTATATGTGATTGAAGCCAACCCGAGAGCATCTCGTACCGTTCCTTTTATTGCCAAAGCCTACCAAGTGCCTTACATCAATATAGCCGCCAAAGTAATGTTGGGTGTAAACAAGTTGAAAGATTTTAAGATAGAAAGAAAATTGCAAGGCTATGCCATTAAAGAACCAGTTTTCTCATTCGATAAATTTCCGGAAGTGACCAAAGAGTTAGGTCCAGAGATGAAATCGACAGGCGAGGCCATTCGTTTTATTAAAGATTTGGAGGATCCTTACTTCTTGAAACTATACAAAGATAAATCAATGTATTTGAGCAAATAGAACGAGTACACAACAAAAAAGAGGCTTGTACGTTTTGTACAAGCCTCTTTGCTTTTTAAAGGTTTTTTTTAAAATTAACAATGTTGTTCAAAAGCACCAATTAAACTGTCGGCAATCATTTGCGCTGGGCGACCTTCAATTTGATGTCTTTCAATCATGTGAACCAATTTTCCATCTTTAAATAAGGCCATTGCAGGCGAAGAAGGAGGGAAAGGCATCATGTAGTTTCTAGCCTGATCTACCGCTTCTTTTTCGACACCTGCAAAAACAGTAACAAGTTTACTAGGTCGTTTTGCATTTTCGGTGGCAATTTTTATGGCAGGACGAGCATTGGCAGCCGCACAACCACATACAGAATTAACAACCACAAAAACAGTTCCTTCGCTTTTGATAGCGCTATCTACTTCGCTGCTGGTACTTAGGGATTCGAAACCAATATTGGTTAATTCAGCTCTCATCGGAGCTACTAAATATTCTGGATACATTTTTCTATTTGAATTAAATTTTTTAAAACTTTTTCACAAAGATAATAAAGATTGTAAGCGAATAGAATTAAGAAAATAAAATAACATTGCATTGACTTTGTTTTCTGAAAAGTTTTTTAGATGAAATGGACAGGGTAAACGCAACAGTTTTTCTAAAAAAAACCATATAGTTAGTTGAATGTAAATGATTTTGCGTTTGTTTTTTTAATTAAAATTTTATGCATTTATTTGGTAGTTATAATTTTACGCTAATAAATTAATTAATCTTTTCGAGCAATTAGAAGACGACAAGCGCAACCTACACCCTGAGCAAATGGGGGTGAATTTTGAAGTTTGGATTTAATAATTATATTTGTAAAGTAAAAATAAAAAAAAATTCAATCAAATATGAATAAAATAATTAAGCAAATCAATCTACTTTTTTTCTTTTTTTTATTCATGTATAGTGCAAAAGCGCAGGTGAAAATTGGTGGGGTTAATCCTTTAAGTATAAATTCTGGCGCTATCTTGGAATTAGAGAGTGAAGACCAAGGTTTGTTGATTCCTAGAGTTCAATTAATTAATACTAAAATTTGGGGATTGCAAGGGACTAATTCTGTTGCAGGTATGATTATTTACAATACAAAAACCAAAGCAGGTGGTTTGATTGTAGATGCTACTTTTCCTGTAACAGGCGACGGAACGGGTCTTTTTTACTTCAATGGACAAGGTTGGGTTCAAGTTGGTTCAGGTGGCTCAGGTGTTTCTGCAAATATTGAAGCTAAAAATAATTTAATAACATTAACGGTAAATGGCGTTTCAAAAACAGCTACTATAATTGACACGTATAATTTAGATGTTTTAGGCAATCTATTGACAAGCTCAATCAATGGTGTTTCAAAAACATCAACGCTTATTAAAGCCAATACAGTAACTATAAACAACAATTTGTTGACCAGCACAGTAAATGGAGTTGAGAGTACGACAATAGTAGTTAAAAGCAACACATTGCAGAAGCTAGGAGATTTGTTAGTCAGTACCGTAAACGGAGTATCGACTACGGTATCTATGTTAGCAGCTACAACAAATGTGTTGACAAACAACAACAATCTTTTAACAAGCGAAGTAAATGGCGTATCCCGCACCGCAACGTTAATTACGGAAAATAAATTAGAGGCAAAAAATGGTTTATTGACCAGCACCGTAAACGGAGTATCGGCTACGGTATCTATGTTAGCAGCTACAACAAATGTGTTGACAAACAACAACAATCTTTTAACAAGCGAAGTAAATGGC
>JAIEMU010000127.1 GCA_019751895.1 Sphingobacteriaceae bacterium
TTTTACTTTTCCAACATAAAGTACTCCTTCGTTTGTTGTACTGTAATTCTTTGCAGGTATGTTTAACTGATTTATTTCATTAGTTTTGTTAATCAAGTTTATAATGTCGTCTTTTTCAATGGATTCGTTGATTTCAAAAAAATATAAAGCTGGGTGTTCTTCATATCTAATCATATCTTGTAAGTGCGCAGAGAAATCTCCATCCAACGTTATGTTTACCTTGTTTAAATATTTAGAATCAAGTTTATTTTGGTCAATTGTAAAACTAAACTTTTCTACTATCCCTTTTTTAAAAATTTCGGCAAAATTATCCGATATTCGTTTGGATTCTTCCTTGATTATTGTTTCAATTCCTTCTAATTTATTCATTTTACGTTCATTTATTAATTCGGTAGTTAATTCTTTGTTTTCTATCATTTTCTTTTTTTAATTTTTTAAATATAATACAATCTTCTAAATCATCAACCCTAAAAAACTTTTTTAGGTGTATTTATTCAAAGTGGTTTTCAGCAGTTGCTTTATCTCCTCACGGTATTCTTTAGGTTCCAGTACTTCAACGGTGTCTAACAATGAAAATATTTTTTGCTTAAACTCATACGAAGGTTTTATATTCAGCGTTACAAGCTTATGGTCATTGTCATACTCTTCAATTTCTTGGCTAGGGTGTAAGGGTATGTTTTTTAGATAATTGCATTGGTAATTGCCTACTTTTAGTTTTATGGTTGAGCTAGGTTTGTCTTCAATCATAATGCCATAAATATCTTGATATACATCATCGTGTTTTATTTTAGGCCACTTTTCATCGGTCGCAATGGCGCTAATGTTTTTCATTCTATCCAGCGGCACCCTTAGGTGTTTATCATTTGCCATTACCAAATACACATACCACATACCTGCAAACTGTTTCAAAAACATAGGCAAACCCTCTCTTTTTTCGCTTTCATCCATGCCAAAACTTTGATAATCGAAAACAAGCTTTTTTTTGTTTTTACAGGCCTCAATCACAGGTTTTAGGTTTTTCACACCATTCACCGACCATTGTTTATCGAAATAAAGTAAATCCTTATTTTTATCCAAAGCGTTGAGTGCTTGTGCAAATTGTAAGTTTTCAATCTTTTTTTGGTAAAGTGCATCGTTGTCTATTTCTTTTATAAAATAAAAAGATGTAGTTCTGTTGAAACGTATATGCACACCAACGTCTTCCCCCATTTCTTTTATGTCCCGTTGCAAAGTTCGTTCGTTATGTTTATGTCCTTCTTCTTTCAACCTTGCTAAGAGTTCATTTTTAGTTTTATGGCTAGCTTCCAGTATTTCAATGATTTTGGTCCACCTAAAATATTTTTCCATGATTTATAAAGTTTATTGCGCCAAAGTTAAACCACCAAAACGACATTTAGTGTCGGTGGTAAATTTATTTTTCAAAAATTTTATTTTAACGCAAACAAGATAGAACACGGATTGAACGGAAAAAACGGATGATAACAGATTTTATCCAACGCTCTTCGGGATTTGCAATCCCGAAGCATTATCGTCGGGTCTGTGACCCGCAATAAACGGAATTGTTTGTTTTATGCCTTTGTTGGTGTTGTCACCAACAAAGAACTCAAAAAAAAACTTGTTGGTGATAACACCAACAAGGGCGTAACGGAAAAAACGGATGATAACAGATTTTATCCCTTTTTGTCACCCTGAGGAAACGAAGGGTCTAATCGGTAGCTTTTTCTCAACACTCAACGTTCTTCGGGATTTGCAATCCCGAAGCATTATCATCGGGTCTGTGACCCGCCAATAAACGTAATTGTTTTTTTTTCGGTTTACAAAACCTACGATAGCTTGTTCGACATTACAAATGTCGAACAGCGGAGAACAGCGGAAAATGTCGAACAACAGGGGCTATTATTACCACGCCATAAATGGCGTGGCTACAATCCCACATCTAGCATCTAAAATTGACTTACACCACCACTTACCACCAATTTCATGGCTTCTGAAGCACTAATATTTAAGGGTGTGATTTTGTTTTTGTTTACGATACAAACTTGACCAGCAATAGAATAAGAAAAAGGAAAGTAAACAATTGCATCATCTGCTAAGTTTAACTTTGATAAATCGTTTTGCGTTAAAAAACCAATTCTTTTTATACCAGCTTCCATTTCAACCAAAATAGGCGTGTTGAATTTTTTTTCATCGCCCACAAAAGCCTCTGTCAAATCTTTTATAGATGAAAAGATAAAATTGATTAAAGGTAGTCGATTTAATATTTTTTTAAACCAATTAAACATCGGTTCGGTTATAAAGTTAGTTACAATAATCCCTGCAATTAAAATTATCGAAATAACCAAGCCCAAACCTAAACCTGGAATGTTTCTATTTTCGCCCGTTTTTGGGTTTACACCTAAAATATTGTTTACATTCAACCAACTATCCACCGTTGTAACCACAGCGATGACAATATAAATGCTCAAAGCGATAGGCACAACGACCAATAATCCTTTAATTAGATAATTTAATAAAGACTTTCCTATTTTTTCCATGCTGCAAAATTAGTCATAAAAATACACTCGTTTTACGCGTTGAGAAACATTTGTTAGTATTTCGTAAGGAATGGTGTTTATTTGTTTAGCTAATTGCTTTATAGTTAGTTCATTATTAAAAATAATTACTTCGTCACCAGTTTTCACATTTAACCCTGTAACGTCAATCATACACATATCCATGCAAATATTCCCTACGGTGGAAACTAATTTTCCTTGAACCAACATTTTTCCCACACCATTTCCAAATAATCGATTATAACCATCCGCATAGCCAATTTTTACAGTCGCTATTTCGCTACCATTTGCTAAAGTACCCAGCCTTGAATAGCCTATTGTTTCATTATTTTTTATTTTTTTTACCTGAGTTACCGTTGTTTTTAAAGTAGCAACTGTTTGCAAACCTGTGTCTAAAGCACTATCAAAACCATATAAACCGATGCCAATCCGTACCATGTCGAATTGAGCATTTGGCCAGCGGCTAATGCCTGAAGTGTTTAAAATATGGCATAAGGGTTTATATTTTAGGGTGCTTATAATTTGATCACACATCGTTGAAAATAAATCAATTTGATGTTTGGTGAAATCATCGTGTTCAGGAGCGTCACTTGCTGCCAAATGTGATAGGAGAGAGCTTACATGTAAGTTTTTACTGCTATTTAAGGCTTCGAAAAGTATAGGAAAATCTTCTTGGTCAAAACCCAAACGATTCATTCCTGTTTCTAGTTTGAGATGAATAGGGTAGGTTTTCTTTTTGAGACTGATAAAGTCAATAAAACTTTCTAAAATAGATAAATTGTAAATTTGAGGCTCTAATTTGTATTTAATTAATGCTTCAAAAGTGCTAGGGTGTGGGCTCATCACCACAATCGGAGTGGTGATACCCGCATTTCTTAGCGAAATACCTTCGTCGGCATAGGCCACGGCAAGATAATCTATCCTTTGATTTTCAAGGACATTGGCAATCTCAAAACTGCCGCTGCCATAGGAAAAGGCTTTTACCATCGCCATGATTTTAACGGAAGGTTTTAGTTTGTTTTTGTAAAAATGCAAATTATTAACCAAGGCATTTAAATCTATTTCTAAAACCGTATCGTGTTTTTTTTGGGTTAAAATTTCACTTATTTTCTCAAATTCAAATACCCTTGCACCTTTAATTAAGATGGTTTCATTGCTGAAATTTAAATTTGAAATGTGATTTAAAAAGTCATTTGTGGTGTTATAAAAAACAGTTTCACAGGTAAATAGTTCTGAAAATTTGGAGATTTCATTCCCAATTCCTATCAATCTATCCATCTTTTTTTCTTTCAATAAATTAGCGATTTCTGAAAACAGAGCGAAGCCATTTTTTTTGCTTTCAAAAAAATCAGATAGAATTAGCGTTTTTTTATGGTGTTGACTTTGTAAATCCAAAAAATCTAAAGCAATTTTTAAAGAAGAAATGTCAGCACTGTAAGAATCGTCAATAATGGAGCAAGAGTTGATTCCGTTTTTCAGCTCCAAGCGCATTTTTATGGGTTTTAATTTAGAAAGCAAGGTTTGACATTGTTTTGGCGTATAATTTAAAGCCAATAAAGTAGCCCAGCAAATGATTATATTTTCTATCGACGCATTGTCGAATAAATGAACCTCACAATCAATTTCTTGATTTTGATAAATAGCCTTTAAAAGTGTTTTTGTTGCCTTTTTTTGAATCAAATGTACTTTCAAATCAGCCTCTTGTGTAGAACTCCAACTAAACTTATTTTTACCAGGCAGATCCTTCAAACCAAAAGTGTAATCAGGAGAGTAGATAAAAAGTTCAACGTCTTTAAAAAGCTTTAATTTTTCTATAAGTTTTTCTTTTTTGTCTGTAAAACCCTCGCTGTGTGCTTCTAAAATATTCGTTAAAATCCCAACCGTTGGTTTGATAATGGGTTCTAAGATCTGCATTTCATTTTTTTTGGAAATTCCTGCTTCAATGATTGCTAGGTTGTTTTCTGCTCCAATTTCCCATACAGAAAGTGGAACTCCAATTTTTGAATTGTAACTTTTAGGGCTTTTAACTACGTTAAAATCACTCGAAAGCATTTGCCAAAGCCACTCTTTTACAATTGTCTTTCCATTGCTTCCCGTGATGCCTAAAACTTTTAATTTGTGTTTTTGTTACTTTTTATTAACATTATTTTTATAGTGGTTACAACATGAAGATAAAGCCAACACGAATACAAAGAATGAAGGTTTGCGTCCAGAAAACAAAGGAAAAAATAGATACAAAAATATTTTACCAT
>JAIEMU010000084.1 GCA_019751895.1 Sphingobacteriaceae bacterium
TTGCATCAAGCCCTATCACCCTTGATTTTGCCAGCCATACCGCGACGAAACTCATGTGAACCGATAAACAAAAAACGAAAGGACAGCAGCCATGAACTTCACAACTCAAAACCTTACGTTCCCCGCTCTTAAATCTTTGTAACCCGATATTTTTGAAAATATTATGTAACTAAGTTTCACTTTACATTTGAACGACAAATTTACACAAATAACCCAATTTTTTACATGTAAAAAATGTTTTTTAAAGGAGCTTTACCATGAATGCATTTTCCGGTTTCCGAGGCCATAACTCTTCATTACGCGCTGCTAATCCTTTAACCGATGACCAAATAGCCCGTGTTGCACCTTCAATTTTTGCAGAGCATAAACACGGCAGTCGTTCAGATCGTTATACCGTTATTCCAACAATTGAAGTGTTAACAGCCTTGCGTAAAGAAGGTTTTAGCCCTTTTATGGTTTGCCAAACAAAGAGCCGCGATGAAGAAAAACGCGGCCATGCAAAGCACATGATTCGTATGCGTCATGAAAGCAAAATCCAAAATAATCAAGCTAATGAAATCATCCTTTTAAACTCACATGATGGTTCGTCGTCGTATCGAATGATAGCTGGTGTTTTCCGTTTTGTTTGTTCAAATGGGATGGTGGTTGGAGATATCGCGGACGATATCCGTATAAGACATTCAGGCGATGTTATTGATAACGTGATCGAAGGCGCGTTTCGTGTTTTAGATGATTTTCAGCTAGTAGATATGCACCGTGAAGCGATGCAATCACTTACATTAAATGTTGAAGAACAACATGCTTTTGCTCAATCTGCTTTAACTTTGAAATATGATTTGGATACAGCACCAGCCCCGATCACCACAACCGATTTATTGCGCCCTAAACGCATTGAAGATCAAAAAACCGATCTATGGACTACCTTTAATCGAGTGCAAGAAAATATGATTAAAGGAGGTATTCGTAGTCGCTCAAAAGAGGGCAAGGTATCGACTACGCGAGAAGTGAAAGGCATCGACCAAAACATAAAACTAAATCGGGCTTTATGGACATTGGCCGAAGCAATGAGAAAGATCAAAAATTAATACACGCGCCTGGGGGAACTTTCCCCCAGTAATTCGCAGGTCATTTGTATCTGTCATTATTGTTAATAAGTTTGATCTTGACTAACGTTTCTTTTTTCTTAAAAGTGTAAAATATTTACATATATAAAATATTTTACATGCAAATAACAAGTATTGCCCCTAATCAGCTTATTTCTATATTGCAAAAAGTAAAGCGCTTTTAATTTACAAAGTAGTTGACAAGCAAACTTGAAGTATTGTATTTTATTGTATCCGTTTGACCACGGCTTTTGGGGGTAATCGACTTTTCGGGTGATTGCCCCCTTTTTTATTTTTTCGCGGACGCGAAAAAAACTCCCTTCCCTTACTTCCTATCAAAACTCGAAAAAAAACGTTCCAATGTTGCGTTTTTTTGCCTCTTTTTGGTCTCATTAGGGTGTACCTGAAATGTACTAGATGTAATTGGTACTGTTTTAGCTTAAACTGATACCCTAATAGAACCAGTCCCGTTTAATAGACCCTAATCAGACTTGAATTCAATATGAGCTTTTTTGTGCGTGCTTACCTACGAGCTTCAACGCTTGAGCAAAACGCAGAGCGTGCAAAAGCGATGCTGGATGACTTTGCACAATCGCATAATGTCATTATTTGCAATTACTATATTGAAAACGAATCCGGCGCTCACCTTGAGAGGCCGGAATTGTTTCGACTTTTAAACGATAGTCGTACATCTGATGTTTTATTGATTGAAGATGTAGATAGGTTATCTCGACTGACCCGCGACGAATGGGATAGATTAAAGCAACTTATTCGCGCCCGTGATGTTCGTATCGTTGGCGTAAACGTCCCTACTACGTGGATGCACTTACGACCAGGACAAAACGATTTTGATTCTAGAATATTTGGCGCTATTAACGATATGCTTTTAGATATGCTTGCGGCCATCGCACGGCGAGATTATGAACAGCGCCGAACGCGACAAAAACAAGGAATCGAAAAAGCGAAGACTTTGGGAATATACCGAGGCAGGAAGCGCAACCTCAAAAAATATGAAACTATTCAAAAATTATTGAATAGTGGAACATCATGGAGTTCAATACAAGAACTTGTTAAATGCAGTCGCAGCACTATAAGCGCCGCAAAAAAACACAAATTTCCAGATGTTAAAAAAACAAATTAATATTTTCGCGTCCGCGAAAATATCATTGTGGATTCAATGTTTTTTCAAAATCGGATCTATCGACCCTACGCCTTTCACCCCGTAAATTCGACAAGCGCGAAGCTATGGTTTGTTTGTGAAATTGAAATACTAGATTCTTTGAGTTGGGCGGTATAGTTTCGTCATTAAATAAGGCATCAACTAACTGTTTTTGCACTGCAATTAGTAGTTTATCCATTTGTGCCGCGCTTGGATTTGGAGTTTTTGACATCATCAAAGCGACCAATGATAAAGAATCGAACCGCAGTCTATAACAAAGACTCTCGTTAACGCGTCGATTTAATTTACTCGTATCTTCGTTGGTTGTATCATCTTGCTTAGCCATCCATGACTCCCTTGTTAGTGTGGGTGGTTAGGTTTGTAAAGTGGTTGCACCCGCTTTACAAACCGTCTTGCTACTTATTAGCTCAGCTTTATTTCAGCCTGGTGTATATAAACACCATCTTTTCGAATGGCAGCAATAGCCGCCGCCGAATCAAAACCAATTCGCTTGTCACTCGGCGCAATATCAAGATTTCTTTTATGCGCCTTTACCTCATGTAAATCAGGATCATCGAATTTCAAAGGTTTTATGTCCGTTCCCGCAGGGACAGTGAAAAATTTTGTGTGGTCTTTAGCGCTTTTATATGTATCAACAAACATAAAATTCCTATCTAAAAAATTATTGAAACCTAAACATCTTAGGTATTTTGTTAGTTATAGTCAAGCGAATTAACTTCACAAAAATAAAAATCATAATAGATTTTTTGCGGTGTCAAAAATACTAATTTTGATATAACATTTTATGTTATTTGATACTACAATTAATTCAATTTACGCCACCACTGAACGGCAAATAATGAAAACGTTAAAGACATAAAAACGCATAAATTTAAAATCGTTTTAAGCGTCTCAGATTCAGTGTTTAAAACGTGAATTCTATTCGTAATAACTAAGCTTCCAAGTAGAGCTAGAAGTAAAGAAACAATTGCATACGCTAATACGGTTTTTTTAATATTTGGTTTCATAACTTGGCCTCACACTTAATAATTAAAAAGTATTCAGATTCTAACTCTAAAAATACCTTAGTTAACTTCTTCTCTCTAAATTTTGTCTTCATTTGTAACGCTAAAAGACTTTACTAATTAATTCCAATATGTATATTACTGTTTATCAAAATTTGCTGTTCTTAAAATTGATTTTGGAGATGGCGAGTTAATTTCTCAACTGTTCTCTGAATTACGTGCGAATAAACTGAAAAATATATATTATTGGCGCACACAAATATCTTGCGATAACTTATTTTATGGCGTACATTAATATATGATGAAGATAGACGAAAAGAAAAAAGCTGGAAGACCTTCGTTGCCAGTGGAGAAGAAACGAACCGCTAGACTCTCAATGAGGACTTATCCAGACGTTGAGGAAAAAGCGCGTAGGGTTGGTACGGCAGCAGTTGAAGCAGCAATACGTCAGATTAAAGAAACCTGAAGAGGAAAAATTATATGAATAATAAACACGTAACAATCACTTTGAGTTTGGATGAAAATATTGCCATTCAGTTGGCGCAGTTCGTCAAACGTTCGACTCTCGACACGTTTGCACAGTTCGTAGAACCTCATTTAACTTACGAAGAGCGCGAGCAACGAGCTTACCAAATGCAAGCAGGAATTTTGGCCGTTGGTGCTGCCCTGGCCGATGCTGGCTACGCTCCTCGCTAACTCTCAAGAGAAATTCATTATGGCACACGCATGGCAAAACGCAGAATCAGGAAAACGGAGATATTCAAAATCGTCCTTGAAACTGCGTAATGATAAGTTAAAGCTTGGCGCATCAATTTCTGCTGTGTGCATTGGTGATATCGACGTCGAAAAACTTGTTGGTAATCCATGTACTATGACTGCTGCGGACTATGTGAAGAACAAGGTCTTAGTTGGCGAACATATCGATGCCGGACAGGCAGCCTATTTCCTCACTCGTGACGAATTTAATAAAGGTGAATTCTTACCAGTTGAAATTTATGATGTTGTGCTTAAGCAAGAAGCGAAAAGTGGTTTGTTGGAATTTGATGTTCTTGCAGGACTAATTCTAGTTAAAGCAGATACCCTCATTTATTGGAAATAGATCGCAAAAATTATGCTTGACTCTTTCAAAACCGGTGAACTTGTTATGGATGAAGAAACTGAACAGCTTCATGTTGTTCTCGGCAATTCTGTAACGGAAGAAAATGAGTTGTGGTGTGCGGATTGGATAACACTAAAAACCAAGTATACCGACATCGGAAATCTCAATCTTCAAACTAAGGTCAAGCATCCTGATTGGTTGGAACTTATTAAAAGAATGGAAGATACAGCCGAAAAAGGAGATTCGGATGCTATGTGGTGGTGCGCTTGGGTACATGAGGGTAAAAATCATCCAAAATCAGTGTGGTACTACATGGCGGCCATGCGAC
>JAIEMU010000134.1 GCA_019751895.1 Sphingobacteriaceae bacterium
GTAAAATATAGTTACTTAATTTTGAAGTTTCATTTTCTGCTTCTACAGCTGTTATTATAGTTTTTACTTTTGATAAAGATTTATCAAAATCATACACTGAAGGGAAATCAAAAGCAGGGTTCACATCAAAATTAATTAAAATTTCTACTTGAATTGTAACATGTTATTTTATATTTTTGCATCGTGCGGCGCAATAAACACTTGCAATTGATAATATCTAAATTACTTAACGAATTGAGTTTGTACCATATCAGTAAAACGGAAGCAAAAGCAGGAATAGGTCAGTAACCCTATACTAAAGAATTTAAAGATCAGATGGTTGAAATATACAATAGTGGAGTTTATGAATCCCAGGCTGAATGTGCCCGAAGTTATCAGGTAGCAGAACGGCTACTTTATTAATGGATAGGTATAAATAAAAAGTAGTCAAAGCCGGGTGACCATAGCTTTGAGTTAGTCAAGCTAAAGAAAAAATACTCAGCTTAAAATGGGGCTAGAACTTTTAAAAAAAGAGACGGTGTATTTCGCCAAACAAATGAAGTGAAATACACCTTAATTCTAGAAAATGAGGATTGGCTAAATATTGGTTCTGCTTGTAAGTTATTTGGTGTGAGTCGTTCTGGCTATTATTATTGGAAAGCAAATGCAGATAAATGAATTGCAGAGAAAACAGAAGTAGAACAATTGTTAGAGTTTATTAATGTTGAGTTTATCAGATCAAAAGATACGTATGGAAGCGTTAAAATCACAGAGCGCCTACAGCAAAAAGAGATAAAAGTTAGTCATAATACGATGGCGAAAATAATGAAAGATGCAGGGTTGAAATCCATAGTTAGTAAGACGTTTAAGCCACAAACAACAGATTCTAATCATGCTAAACCGATTTATGATCATTGAAGCGGGATTTTAGAGTGCCATGCGCAAATTCCGCGTAGTGTGGTGACGTAACCTATATTGCTACGAATGATGGGTGTCTATATTTAGCAACGGTAATTGATTTATATTCAAATAAAGTAAATAAAGTAATTGCTTATGCAACCAGTGATAAGATTGATCGTTGGCTGGTCGTTAAAGCACGGAGCAATGCTTTACAGGCGAGAGGTTATCTAGGAGGAGTAATCATGCATACTGACCTATACAGTAATTATTGCTCTAAAGTTTGTCGTAACCTTATTAAGCAGAATAGTTTAGTTGGCAGCATGAGTCGTAAAGGCAATAGCAGGGATAAAGCTGTTGCGGAGAACTTCTTTGGTTTGATAAAAAAGAAGCGCTGAATCATTTACGCTTTGAAACTAGAGTCAGTGCAGAATTAGCGATATTTAATTATATAAATGTCTGGTACAATCCGAATCGAATGAATTTGAAGCAGGAAATCACAGTCAAACTAAAACTAAACTTAGCTAGGTTAAGTGTTGTAAAAAATCTCAACTATTGGTTGGGTTAACAAATCTTGTGGCAGTAATCTCTTAAGAGAAGGTGTCCAAGTTTTACGGTACGGTACACGTGAGCAGATCAGTTATTTATTGAATTCAATTTAAGCACGTTATATTTAGAGGGTTACGATGAAGAAAATAGCGATCATTATAAATGGTTATTTGCAAAATTATATTTTTTTGATATGCCAACCGCATAACTGTGATCATTCATCGTTAATGTTAAGTTTGAGTCATGAGTTTTTTGTTACTGTCCATGAATTTAATGCGTGATTTTATGGGGTCGCATAAAGCTAAAACAATTGTTACATTCACCGCTTTAGTTATTACGACATTAATTTCATTTTTTTCTGTCCCAATTTCAATTTCCTATTTTGGTAGTGAGCAGTATGGAGTTTTTTCGTTAGTTGGTGATACTTTAGCATATTTGGCTTTAGCTAATCTTGGTGTGCCAAATGCGGTTACTACGGCATTTGCGAATTTAAATAATATAAACACCTGTAAAAAATTAATTCAGAGTGGGCTATCACTTTCAATAGCCATAGCTTTGTGTTTATTGTGCATGTTGTTTGTGCTTTATAATAATCAGAGCATGGTTGAGATAATCTTGGGTAAAATCCCAGATTCAATTTTGGGTCTAGTGGCTAGGTTTTTTATTGTTAGTTTATTCTTTTTTATACTTCAATTACCTTTGAGCATGTATGGACAATTATTGATTTATTTGGGTTATATTCATATTACCAAACTTATAACTATTTTTACGAGTATTCTAACATTACTAATTTTATTATTAGTAATTTACTTCAAGTTGAGCATAGTTAGCCTAGTTGCTTTAAATGGAGTTGTTGGCTTAGCTGGTTCAATATTTTTAGCAGTATTTTTTTATAGAAAATTAAATTATCATCATCGTGAAATAACTAATAATCAAAGTAGTGAGTCTTTTTCAGTAACTAGTTTATTAAAAAATAGTTACTTTTACTTTGTTAACTCAATTGCTGGGTTATTGATTATGAATACAGATGGTTTAGTTATTAGCCATAATATCGGGCTAGCTAATGTAGTGCAATATTCAATTGCAAATAAATTAATCTTACTGATTATTTCAGTGATGGTTAATTATATTCTAGTGTTTGTGGCAGAGTTTCCAAAATATCAGGAGCAACCAGAGAATACTCGGTTAATTGTACAAAAATTATTACGTAGATTTTGCATCGCATCAATTATAACTGCTATTGGTGTAAACTTATGTTTAGTTCAATTCGTGGAAATATGGACGAATCATCATATTTCAATTAGTCATGATTTGGCACTATGTTTTAGTTTATATATTTTATGTATTGGATTATCACAAGTTCCGTACTATTTCTTGTATTCATTAAACATGATACAAGATTTTTATCGATATGCTATTTTTGAAGGCATTATAAATTTATTATTATCGTTAATTTTGGTTCGATACTGGGGTCTTGTTGGCGTAATCTTTGCAACTTTTATATCTCATTTGTGTTGTAGTACTCTTATTGTTAATTATATTTGTCAAAAGAAATTTCCTGATATTTTTACTAAAAAAATAATTAAGGAATTAATTTCTTATTCTGTATTGGCTGCAGTTTTTATCGTTCTTGGTTATGCTTTGTTTTTAAAAAGTAGTTTAGTATATTAATTGGGGGATGTTTGTGGAGAATGTTGTTGATAAGGAATATTGGAATTTATCTTATGCAAATTTAGATTTGCAAATAGTTCCAAAGGAAGATGATGTTAGAAAGTTTTTAGAGCATAACTACTATATTCAAGAAAATAAATTGGGATCATGTTTTGAAATTGGAGCATATCCAGGAAGATATCTTGCCGTATTTGGAGAGTTAGGATATCAGTTAAATGGGATTGACCAAAATGAGTTTGTGGCAACAAGATTGCCTGAGTGGTTAAATAAGAGTGGTTATAATGTAGGTTTTTTTGAGCAATCATCAATTGAAACTTTTGCTATTAATCAAAAATTTAATATGGTTTATTCAATTGGATTTATTGAGCACTTTAAAAATTATGAGCAGGTTATTTTAAAACATCTTGATTTTATGGCTGACGATGGTACTTTATTTATTTCTGTGCCTAATTTTAAAGGATTAGCACAAAGGATACTGCACTCCTTGGTCGATCGTGAAAATCTTAATCGACATGTTTTGGAGTCGATGAACCCACAGAAATGGGCTAAGTTGCTATTGGTAAATGGGGTGGATGTCAAGAGCTTTGGATATTTTGGAGGATTTGATTTTTGGGTCGATAATCAACCGAGAAATATTTTTCAGCGCGGGTTGTTAAAAGCTATATTTAAATTACGGCCTATTTTAAAAAAAATCTTAAAAAAAGACTCATCTATTTATTCAGCATATTGTTATATTATCGCTAAGAAAGTTTAAACTTATGAAGGTAGCTATTTTATATATTTGTACAGGTAAATATGATATCTTTTGGCCGGAGTTTTACTCTAGTTGCGAGAGGTTTTTTTGTCAAAACATTGAAAAACATTATTTTGTATTTACTGATTCTGAGCAAATAGTGGCCCAAGATAATGTAAGTAAAGTTTACCAAGATAATTTGGGCTGGCCATTTAATACCTTATTTCGATATCATATATTTTTACGAATACAAGAACGGTTAGCAAATTTTGATAAAATTGTCTTTTTCAACGGCAATTGCATATTTAATACAAAAATAACGTATGATGAATTCTTTGGGAAAGAAAAAAATATTGTCGCGGGTATTCATCCTGGGTTCTTTGATAAAATGCTTAGTGATTATACATTTGAGAAACGTCAAGCATCATTAGCATATATAGAAGGTGGGGATTTATATGTTGCAGGAGGGATTAATGGTGGGGATTCCTTGGTATTTATTGATATTTGTAAGATGCTATCCGCGAATATAGATCGAGATCTTCAAGCTGGGATTGTAGCTGTTTGGCATGATGAAAGTCATTGGAATGCATATATTAATAATAATTGGCACGTTATTGAGTCACAGGTTAATTTATTAACTCCTGACTACTTATATCCAGAAGGTTGGCAACTGCCTTTTGAGGCCAAAATAACTCTTCGAGATAAAAATAAGTATGGTGGTCATAACTTATTACGTAGAATAGGAACATTTAAGCAAAGCATATTGATTCATTGGGCGAGAAAATTATTAGGTAAGGTTAGATGCAAATAATACAATGTAGCGGTGGACTAGGTAATCAGATGTTTCAATATGCTTTTTACCGTAGATTA
>JAIEMU010000075.1 GCA_019751895.1 Sphingobacteriaceae bacterium
AATTGTCAATATGATTTATGGTAACATTTTCTTGATTCGATAAGGTTTCTACTGTATTCAAATTAGTCAGTAGCTTACTCGTATCATGAATAATTGGAGCTACGGAATTAAAATCTCTTAGCTTATACACTATCTCCGTGTTAGCAAAAACCGAGCCATTAAATTGCTGTTTTAAATCTGTGATACACTGAGTTATCTGGTTCTCTATATTTTGAAATGCCTTTGCCGAAACCGTGTTATAGATAGTAGAACGACCCAGAACAATTTTAAAAATGAGCGGCAAGGCTAAGCTATATTTTTCAGATTCCTCTTTAAAATTAGATTCATAACCAGATATTTGAACACTATAAACCAAACGCATTATATTTTTAAGAGCAAGTAAAGACCCAAGATCAGAAAAACAAGGTATTATAAGTTGCTCTGATGCATATAAAGCCATTTTGGTATAAATCGAAAAACTCGGGTTAGTATCAAGGAAACAAACAGACTCACTTCCATATTTACGAGAAAACGCATCTTGTAAATCAATACATATACGATGTATTTCTTTATAGTAGGTACCACGTGTACCTACTTTATTGGTGCCACTAAAAGTAGTAAGTGTTTGCGCAAATAGTTCTAATGCATTATCCCCACAAACCAGATATACATTGTCTGGAATTTCTTTGTTGTATTGTGATACTTGATGAAAAAAATCAACCTCTGAACCTAATAATGAATAAGGAGACTTATTTATTCTTTCATCGATATAGCCCGCAAGAGTTTTTTTACTATTAGAAATTTTTAAATAATTCACACCCTCATTTGATGTGCCGCCCAATAGAACCTGAGAAACATCTGCTTGCGGGCATGTATCTATAATTAGAACATTCGTACTAGGATTTGATTTTGCATATTCAGTAGCTAATACAAAAGACAGAAAAGTTTTACCAACCCCACCTTTATTATTCCATATGGCATATTTTTTCATAATTTTGCCTTTATCCTAAATTTTTCCAATTTCAGTAAGATCTGACAAATTTTCTACGTTGAAGGCTCTTAACTCTCTAACTAACTGTCCAAAACACGCAGTCTCTGTGATAAATCACAGGCGTAATTATGGCATAATCTGTCTAGGCTTTGGAGTCTAAAACAAATCCCCATTACGATAGTACTGGAGATTTGCAAAACTATTGAAACCAAATTTTTAATTGCTTAATTCGTTAATTTGGATAAAAATCACTGTTTAAGGCTTGCTCGAAATTCCACTCACAAAGCTCAGGAAAGGCTTTTGGCGATAACTTGGTTTCTTTGGCTGCTTTTAAAATTGCTATTTCATAAGCATGTTCAAAAGTTTCAGTTAAATTTTCTGGATTTTTTAAGCTCGGATTTTCTTTTAGATGATGAATTAACTCATTGCGTTGCTCTTTAATTGTTAATTCCCAGCTAGTAACTCGATGCGTAGGTTGATACTTCCATTTTAAGAGGTGCATTAATAATAAAGATAAACGACTGCTTAATTCTCGTTTTTCATGCTTTCCCATGCTCTCAACCTCTTCAATTAAGTTTATAAAATCTAACTTATCAAAAGACTTTTCCCTGATTAATTTTGCTTGTTCTTGTGTCCATGCAAAAAAATCTTGGTCATATAAATTAAGTTCGGCACTCATGCTTTACCCTCCTATTGATTTACTGTTTTATCATTAATTATGCATGTAACGCCAATTTTGCACGTACGATACGCTTATTTTAATAATTTTAGTGATTGCCTTTTGCTCTATTGTGAGATTTACACAATATTTCGCAGTTTTTCGTATCTGTTGCTCCGCCTTTACTCCATGCGGTTACATGGTCTGCGTCCATCTCGGTTAACTTCCAAATTTTAATTTTGTTGGAGTCGTGTCCAATTGCACAATATGAACAATTTGAAATACCATTTTTATCTGCGTCTGCTGTTTGAGTAGCATAAGCAGATTTTTTCGTTGCTTCATCAAATACTCGAACTTGAAGTAACTTACTATCTGTTGAACCACCCAAAATATATTCAAAAACTCCTTTTCTGCTTTTAATGTAAGGGTCAGCATAAAGTTTCTTAACTTGCTCTGAAACTGTTTTTGAGTTATAGGGCTGTTTCTTGTAGACTTCATAAAGTCTGCCCCATTCAAGTCCTTTCATTTCACTTTCAACGTCTGTAAAGACGGTAGAAACCCAGTCTACAACACTTGTAAAATAGTTTTTGAGTTCGGTGATGTTAGTGTCAAATCTGTGTCGGCTCATATAATCGCCTACATTGTCTTTGCTTACCCATTCCAAAGCTCTTTCTAAATATTCTTGTCGGTTGGCACTGCCTGAAACGTAAGCACTCCATTTTTGAATGTTTGCGTTTTGGCTGTTGCTAAATTCTTCTTTGCCCAATGTTACAAACGGACCAGAATAAACTGCGTTTAAAAGTTCTTGATTGTTGAGTGGAACTCCTGCAATATTAATAGTTTTAAACCACTCTTTGATTTCGCTTTCTGTACCCTCACACTCGTAAATAAGAAGTTTTGTTTCTAATATTTTTTCTTGCTTATCAGCTGCAATACCACTAAAATATTGCTCCATACCATTTAAATCTTTGATAGCAAACTTATTAGATACAAACCTTCCAAAACTTGTAATACGTTGTTGTCCATCTAATACTTCAAGGTTATTGTCGCCAATTTTATTGAAATAAATTAAACCTAAAGGATACCCTTTCAAAATAGATTCTATTACAGCAACATCTCTTTTACCGTCTGCATAAATATAATTACGCTGATACTCTGGTTGAATGGTTAATTTACCTGACAAACCAAACAATCCTTTACCTTCAAGTTCATTATATATAAACCCATCGCAAATATCTTTAACGGTAATATCTATTTTTAGTGTAGTTTTCATAGTGATTTCATTTTTATTAAAACTCTTGCATACATTGCTTTAGGCTCCCCATTAACAATTATAACTCCACGAGCATTTAAGTCATTTGCGTTTGAGTAATCCGCTAGGCTGTACTGCTTCGTTTTATATGGATCATCATTTCGCTGTGTGACTCCCAAAATTTCAAACTGCTCAAAGCAATACTTATCAAGAAAACTTATCGGTACAGCCATTATACCAGTATAATCACTCGGAATTGAATCGGTAAATGGCACCTCTATAGCATCATAGTTATCGTAATGAGAATATGAAGATTTACCTTTTAATTCCTTGTGTTTGCTAAACTTCAAATTATCCTCCATTGACATAAGAGGTAATGGCTGATGTCTTCGACCATGATCAAGATTAGTGAACCAACAACAATTTCTGAACTTAACTAATCCTGTTTCTTTATTATAAACTCCTTCTGCATACTCTTTCGCAAAAGGCGTTGAAAAGTAAGCATTTCCAGCATGGAAGCCATTTCCAAGCCACATTTTATCGTTTTTAATAAGAGGGAAAACTTCCTTATACGTAATTGCATTTAAATTACCTATAACTACAAACTGCTTACCTGCACCTATAATCCATGCTAAAAAATCACGAAACAATGAAAATGGCGGATTGGTAATTATAATGTCTGATTCATCACGCAATTTTTTAATTTCTTTACTATTGAAATCACCGTCACCATCTAAATAACTCCATTCTAAGTCATTTACATCAATTCTACCATCGCCTAACTTATCTCTTGTAAGTGTAAATATTTTGCCATTTTTTACTGTTTTATCTTTGTCAAACTGTGGATCATTACTTTCAAACAATGTTGGCTGATAGTCGCTTTTATAATTTTTGCTCTCTGGTGCATAACTAGTACTGATAAGCTTTTTAAGTCCAAAACGTTCAAAATTCTGTGCGAAAAACTTTGTGAAATTGCTCCATTCGGGGTCATCACAAGGCATTAAGACTGTTTTACCACGAAAGACATTGGGGTTAAATTCTAAATATGCTCCAATTTCTTTTTCTATATCATGATATTGTGTATAAAACTCATCGTTCTTAGCATTTTTAGCATTGGTAAGATTATTGTTTGCCACTATGTTATCCTTTTACTATTTCATATGATTAGGCTAATTAAAACATCAAGTGCACCAGATAATTATAACTTTAAACATATAAAGATCAGTATACTACGTAACTACTCTAAAAACACTTTTAACATTACGTAATTAAGGTAGATTTGCTGTAACTCTAGTCTATCATAGGCTAAAATCACACCAATATCTACCTTTATATTATTATCAGAATTTTAAAGACAAATTAGTTATTAACTTTCTAATTTCCAAATTTGTTTAATCTGACATCATTAGATTGACCAACAAGTTTATCTTTAAATATTACTCCGCAGCAGCTGGTTTATGTTTGGTGCGCCGACGTTTTGGCTTACGTGCCTTACGTTTCTTCTTATATTCAGGTGGCGCAATATCGCCTAATTCAACCAATAATTCGGTGCGCAAAGTTTCATCCGCAACCATAAAGCGATTCCACCAATCAAATAATTGTGGATCAACTTGTTTAAATTCATTGCGTAAATTAAACAAATGCCATGCTTGACGGAAACGACCATGTACAGGAACATGTTCTAGGCGTGCAAAGCTCGGTAAATCAAAATCAACTTGCAGCATCCAAACTTCACGAATAGAAGAATATAAATTTTGCGAAATACCACTGGCAAAAATTGGATCTTTATTCCGTGCGATTGCATCCAT
>JAIEMU010000203.1 GCA_019751895.1 Sphingobacteriaceae bacterium
CACCCTGCACATCTAAGAAGCATAAGTTACGAAATTATGAATTGGTTTGCCTTCAGTACCTAGAGCGAATGAACTAACAACAGAACGCTTGATGCTCATTTTAACTTTTCAAAAGAACCTTGTGAAATGATTTTTTTTTAAAAAAGACTCGCTTGCCCTTTGTCGTCAATATGAATATCTTGAGGGTTGGTAATTTCAAAATCTACTTTTCTTGGTTCTTTTAGGATAGTTTTCTCGCTGTCGATAACTTCTAAATTTGACTCAATATCAGTAATTTCTTCAATTTCCTCTTCTATGGTTTCTTCTTCGACTATTTCAGGTTCAACCAACACAATGTTTTTTATTTCATGAGGGGTTAATCTGTTTCCGTTTGCTTTTAAACCTTTAACATCAATTAAATCAGCTAATTCTAAAGTAAGTGTTTCGGGAGTTTTGCTTTTTCCTTTTTCTATGTCAACCTCTAAAAGGGCCTTTTTGTGGCTACTTACGCAAATCATTTTTGAGCCAGGTTCTTCGCTTATCAAGCTTACTTCTTTTCCGGCGGGTTGCATTTCAAGTACAAAACGTTTTACGAAATAATTTTTTGCTTTGGTGTCAAAATGCACTAAACCATACACTTTTTTAGGATTGTATTTTTCCATCAACACAATGCCATCATCGAAGTGATTGGTTAGCTCGAAAGAAGTTAATTCATACCAACCTTCTTTATTGATTTGCACAATTTTATCATCTCCATCAAATTCGCCTAAATATTTACCTCTTCCGTCAACATTTAGTCGTTTAAGCAAGTCATCGTACCATATTTTCATTCCCGCTAGGGTAGAAACGCCTTTGGTTTTTAAGGATATTTTTTTGACAGGATATTTGGTTACAATGTTTCCTTGTGAAGCCCTGCCTTTGATGGCGATTTCGGTAAAATCTAAATCAAACTTTAGCTTTTTTAGCTTGCTATGTGGACGCAATTCTACGTGTACCACTTCCGCTTCTCCATTTGGATTGGCTGTAAAGTATAAAATTTTACTTCCTTTGCTTCCTTTGGTCAAGTCGTATTCTTTATCTCTGGTAACGCCCATTACCGCAAAACGTTTGATGTAGGCAATGCCACTTTGTCCATCTTTGTAAATTAGATTGTAGATGGTTCGCTCGTCGTTTTTCTTGAAAACTTGAGCGTAAATAATGTCTTTTCCTACAAAAGTTTTGTCGGCTACTTTCGTGATAATGTATTTACCATCCGAACGAATGACAATTACCTCGTCAATGTCGGAGCAGTCGGCCACAAATTCATCTTTTTTTAGTCCTGTGCCAATAAAACCGTCTTCTCTATTGAGGTACAATTTTACGTTAGCTAAAGCGACTTTTGTAGCTTCAACTTTGTCGAATAGTCGAATTTCTGTTTTTCGCTCTCTGCCTTTTCCGTATTTATCAATCAATTTTTGAAACCACGCAATGGCGTAATCGGTAAGATGTTTTAAATGGTTTTTTACCACTTTTATTTCATCTTCCAAAGTTTTCATTTGCTCATCCGATTTCTTCACATCAAATCTAGTGATGCTACTCATCGGTTTATCGATTAGCTTTTTGAAATCTTCGGGTAATATTTCTCTGTAAAGAGAGGTTTTGAAAGGCGCAAATAATTGATGTAAAACCTCTACAACAGTTTCAAAATTAGGGGCATTTTCATAGGCTGTATTTTTATACATTCCTTCTTGGATGAATATTTTTAGCAAAGAGCTGAAAAATATTTTTTCCATCAATTCGTTGAGTTTTATCTCTAACTCTAATTTTAAAAGTGCTTTAGTGTTTTTTGTATTTTCGATTAAAATATCATTTACACTTAAAAAATGAGGTTTTTCTCCGTTAATGACACAGGTATTAGGCGAGATAGAAACCTCACAAGCGGTAAAAGCATAAAGTGCATCGATGGTTACATCGGGCGAAATACCTGGTGCAAGGTGCACTACAATTTCAACATTTTGTGCTGTATTGTCTTCAATTTTTTTGATTTTTATTTTACCTTTTTCATTTGCAGATAAAATGCTATCAATTACCGAACCTGTGGTGGTGCTAAACGGAATTTCGGTGATGACTAAAGTTTTTTTGTCTTTTTCAGTGATTTTTGCTCTTACACGAATCCTTCCGCCTCGCATTCCTTCGTTGTAAGCTGAGAAATCTGCCATTCCTCCAGTGAAAAAATCAGGTAAAATATTAGGTCTATTTCCTTTTAATACTTCGATAGAGGCTTCTAACAATTCATTAAAATTGTGCGGCATTACTTTGGTTGCTAAACCAACGGCAATACCTTCAGCGCCTTGGGCTAGTAGTAAAGGAAATTTTACGGGCAAAGTAATCGGTTCGTTGTTTCTTCCATCGTAGCTCAATTGCCAATTGGTTGTGTCGGGATTGAATACTACATCGTTAGCGAATTTAGACAAACGAGCTTCAATATAACGAGGTGCGGCTGCGCTATCCCCCGTTATAGGGTCTCCCCAGTTACCTTGACAATCAATTAATAGATTTTTTTGACCAATTTGTACCATTGCATCCCCAATTGAAGCATCCCCATGTGGGTGATATTTCATTGTATTTCCAATCACATTGGCGGCTTTGTTAAATCGTCCGTCATCCATTTCTTTCAATGAATGCATAATTCGACGTTGAACGGGCTTTAAACCATCATTGATGTGCGGAACGGCTCTATCTAAAATAACGTAGGAAGCGTAGTCTAAGAACCAGTTTTCGTATAAACCATTTAAAGGCGTTACGGTGTGCTTGTTTTCTTCGTGTGGGATATTTTCAATTTCTTCGCTCATACTTTAATAAATATTTTAGATGCTGTAAAGATAATGTATGAAATGCTTTTTTGTAGACTAAGTTTTTAACACTATGTTTTCGAAAGCCTAATTATTTGCAGAATTGTAATAAAATTTGTTGTGCGCCAGGGTAGTTTTTTTGAGTGCCATTTTCAGAATCTGCTATATTTAAGTAGCATCCGCCAACAAAATATTCGATTTTCCCATCAGACTTAGCATTATTTTTTAGATGATTTAAAAAATAGGGGACAGCCAATTGAAATTGCTTTAATAATCAGATTTTTCGTTCGGGAAATTCGTTTATTATTTCCTATATGATTACGATCATCAATGTCTATTTACAGTATTGTTGCACTAACTCTTTCGAGTTAGGAAAGTTTTTCGCTGCTGCTGCTTTTAGATATTTACAACCATTTACCCTGTCGTTAATGTTAAAATAAGAAATACCTAAAAAATATTCAGGTTTTCCATCATTTAATTCGGTTAGGTTTAGACAATTTGTTAAGTATGAAATTGCTTTTTTGTAGGATTTAATTTTCGAATAACAAATGCCTATATTTTGTCTTATGACTGCGTTAGATGGATTTTTTTTGTATGCTTTTTCGTAATTAACAATTGCTTCTTGATATTGTTCTGATAAAGCTAATCTATCTGCAAAGCGAACTAAATCAAGGTCTTTTTTGTTTGATGGAGCAGCATATTGCTGTAATAAAAGTTTTTTTCGTTCTAAAAGCGTACTATCCTTAGGAAAGGATTTTAAGCCTTTTTCTATAAAATCTAGCAATTTGCTTTTATCATATTGAGAAGTAAGCAATGCATCTGAAACACTGATCCAGTTTTGCGGTTCGTTTCTGTATTTTAAAAATGCAGTATGTATTTCTAGAATTTTTGATGTATCTTTTTTAGCAGATGCTAAATATAATAATCCAGAGAAGTAAGATATGTCACGAGGTCTAGCTTTAAAAGCTGTTTCCATGTAATAGTATGCACTATCAATATTGCCTTTTTGCCTAGCAATATTAGATTTATACCAGTTGAAATGCTGTAAATTTGGGTTGATTTTAGCACCCATGTCTAAATATTTTATAGCGTTTACATAATCTTGCCTTACATAATAATAAACGCCCAAAAATTCTACAAATGGGTCAGAAGACGTATAAACATTTGGAAATTTCGGAAGTCTTTTTAGTATGTTTTCAGGGGTTAATTGACGTTGATTTTCCGGTCTTGAAAAATCAGCTCTTAAATCATATTCAAATTCATAGGTTTTAAAAGTCATATAAGTTGAAAAAAGCACCAATAAAGACGCTACAATATAAGTGGTTCTATATTCTTTTTTAATTATAGGACTTAAAGAAGAATCAATTTTTGCATTGTTTAAAATCGTAAAAGCTAAAGAAAAAGCTAATAAAAGCTGCATTGGTGGGCGATACAAAGGGAAGTTGAATGTTGCATCGATCACATAAGCTGTAAGTAGTAAAATGCTAATTACAGCAATAAGTTTAGTTTCTTTTTCTAGGTGATTATTGAAAATTGTTTTTACATTCATTATAAATAACATTCCAAACAAAGCAATGTAAAGTAGTCCATTGATAACTCCTGTTTCTGCTGCTATTTCTAAAAAATCATTGTGTGTGTGAACAGAAACTGAACCATCGTTTGTTTGTGTCGATTCATAAGGTATCGATTCTATACGCCAGTTGCCAATTCCAATCCCCGTAAAAGGTTTTTTAGAAATAATTTCTAAAGCGTTTTTGTAGTTGTTTAATCGAACACCAGCAGAACCAGATGTATTGGTAATGTTTTCAAGATTTTGCCCAA
>JAIEMU010000085.1 GCA_019751895.1 Sphingobacteriaceae bacterium
GTAAAACGAAGCTAGTTTTAAAGCATTTTCGTTTGCTTCGGCACCCGAATTACATAAAAATAATTGGTAATCGGTTTTGCCCGAAACTTGACCCAGTTTTTCAGCAAGCTGCACTTGCAAAGGTATTTTTACCGAGTTGGAATAGAATCCTACTTTGTTTAATTGTTCTGTAATTCGTTTTACATAATGAGGGTGCGTGTGTCCGATAGAAATTACCGCATGACCGCCATACAAGTCTAAATATTTTTGTCCTGTACTGTCCCAAACATTGCTGCCTTCGGCTTTCGCAATTTCTATATCATTAAGAGGGTAAACGTCGAATAAGTTCATTTTGTTTTGAGGTTTAAAGGGTTGTAGGTTGTAAGTTTTACGTTGTAAGTTTTACGTTGTAGGTTTTACGTATTACGTTTCACGTTAATGGTGTTTCGTACTTTTGTGATTAAATTGATGAGCATTGCTTTTACTTCGTTAATTTGATTGGATAGGGCTACAAATTGGTCTTCGGACAGATAGTTTAAGTCTTTAGATAGGATTAGAAAATACTCTGTTTCATTGGCAGAACCTAGGGATATATTTAAGTATCTAGCAAAATCAGCTTGTGTATTTTTGCCACAACCTTCAGCAATATTTGCAGCGACTGATGAGCAAGCTCTACGTAATTGATTGGTTAAGCTGTAAATTTCTTCCCTTGGAAAACTCGCACTCACTTTATAAACGCTCAGTGTTACCTCATGCGCCTTGCTCCATACTTTTAGTTCTTTGAAATTTTGCATATTCTTTGTTTTTTTACGTTTTACGTTTTTTTTGTTGTACGTTGTAGGTTTTACGTTGTAAGTTTTACGGTGAACGTACTACGTATAACTTGCAACGTTCAACGTAAAACGGCCCTCCCTAAAACCCTCCACTTTTCAATTTCAATCCAGTATTCTCACCCAACCCAAACATCAAATTCATATTCTGAACAGCTTGTCCGCTTGCGCCTTTTAATAGGTTGTCGATGATGCTCGTAACGAGTAATTTGTTGCCGTGTTTTTCTAAGTGAATGAAGCATTTGTTGGTGTTCACAACTTGTTTCAAATCAATATTTTTTTTGCTGATGTGGGTAAAAATATGGTCTTGGTAGTAGTTTTTGTAAAGCGCTTGTACTTCTTCTAAACTCAAATCACATTCGGTATAGCAACTTGCCAAAATTCCTCTACTAAAATTTCCACGTTGTGGGATGAAGTTGATAGCCTCCTTAAAATCATTTTGTAATTGGATTAAACTTTCTCCAATTTCATTCAGATGTTGGTGTTCGAATGCTTTGTAGATGGATAAGTTTTGATTTCTCCAACTGAAATGAGATGTGTTTGCTAAACTTTGACCAGCTCCCGTTGAACCCGTTGTGGCATTTACATGAATTTCGTTTTGCAGTAAATTATTTGCCGCCAAAGGCAACAAAGCCAACTGAATACAAGTAGCAAAACAACCTGGATTGGCAATATTTTGAGCGTTCTTTATTTTTTCTTTATTCAACTCAGGCAAACCATACACAAACGTTCTGTTTTCGAAAGCGGTATTTTTTTCTAAACGAAAATCTTGCGATAAGTCAATGATTTTTATGTGACTTTCAATTTTGTTTGCCGCTAAAAACTTACTGGATTCGCCATGTCCCATACACAAAAACAATACATCAATGTTTTGAGAGAGCATATCGCTAAAGCGTAATTCCGTATCGCCAAGTAAATCGGTATGTACGTCTGAAATTAAATTCCCTGCATTACTGTTGCTATGCACAAAATTAATTTCTACCTCTGGGTGATGAACCAAAATACGAAGCATTTCGCCACCTGTGTAGCCTGCGCCACCAACAATTCCTACTTTAATTTTCATGATTATTTACTTTGTGCCAAATCATTACTTGGTTACCAAAAATTTTCGAAAATCCTTTTACATCTTCTCCGCTCCAAGCGTTGTTCATTTCGCCGTAGCTACCAAATTTATTACTCATCAAATCATTTTCAGATTCGATACCTATAATTTGAAAGCGATAAGGATGTAATTCAACAAACACTTTTCCTGATACAGATTTTTGTGTATCTGTTAAAAAAGCCTCTATGTTTCGCATAATTGGGTCGTGAAACTGCCCTTCGTGTAGCCAATTGCCATAAAAAGTTGCCAATTGTTCTTTCAAAGTTAATTGCCATTTGGTAAGCGTGTGCTTTTCTAAAGTATGGTGCGCTTTGATAATCAAAGTAGGGGCGGCTGCTTCAAATCCTACACGTCCTTTGATACCAATAATGGTGTCGCCGATATGAATATCTCTGCCAATGCCAAAAGGTTGTGCAATGGCTTGCAATTTTTGAATGGCAGCAACAGGCGATAATTGTTCATCATTAATTCCTACTAATTCTCCATTTTTAAAATCAAGGCTCACTTTTTCAACTTCATTTTTGCTTATTTGAGTAGGCCACGCACTTTCGGGTAAACTTTGATGCGAGGTTAAGGTTTCTTTGCCACCAACAGAAGTGCCCCAAAGTCCTTTGTTGATAGAATAAGTAGCTTTTTCGGCACTATAATTTACGCCATGTTTTTGTAGATATTCAATTTCCGCTTCACGAGATAGTTTCAAATCTCTTATCGGTGTGATGATTTCTACCTCAGGAATTAAAATATTGAAAATCATGTCAAAACGTACTTGGTCGTTGCCTGCTCCCGTACTTCCATGCGCTACATAATCGGCACCAATTTTTTTTACATAATGTGCAATTGCTGTGGCTTGACTTACGCGTTCGGCACTTACCGACAAAGGGTAACTTGCATTTTTGAGCACATTGCCAAAAATCAAATACTTGATACAACTTTGATAATAGTTTTCAGTTTCATCTACCACAGCATGAGAAGCAACGCCCAATGCGTAAGCTCGTTTTTCAATTTCTTGTAATTCTGCATCATCAAATCCACCTGTGTTTACAATCACAGAGTGAACTTCAAGATTGCGGTCTTTTGCTAGGTGAATGCAGCAAAAAGAGGTATCTAATCCGCCACTAAAGGCTAAAACAACTTTCTTTTTCATTTTATTTGAATAATAAGGTAAATAGTAGGAAGATGGATTTTAAATTTGATTTAGGTTTTAAGGTTAACCGTTCTTTTAGCGACATAAACCGCTCGTATAGTTTAGGTTTCTTTTTTAAATTTTCAGCAAAAATCTTCGAGTCTTCGTCTTTTTTGTCCGCAGGGTCATAAAGCATTGCCGTACACATGCAGTTTTTACGGTCTTTGCTTTTTAAAATTTCAAAATTCACGCAACTTTCACAACCTTTCCAAAAGTCTTCGTCCTGAGTGAGTTCAGAATAGGTAACGGGTTTATAACCTAAGTTGGAATTTATTTTCATAACCGCTAAACCTGTGGTTAGTCCAAATATTTTTGCATCGGGATACTTTTCTCTCGATAGATTAAAAACGGCTTGTTTTATAGCTTGCGCTAAACCTGCTTTTCTATAATTTGGGTTCACAATTAAGCCCGAATTTGCCACAAACTGACCATGACTCCAAGTTTCGATGTAGCAAAAACCTGCCCAAGAGCCATCTTTATGAAAAGCAATCACCGATTTCCCTTCTTTTATTTTGTCAGCGATATATTGGGGAGTTCTTTTGGCAATACCCGTACCACGAGCTTTAGCCGATTCGGCCATTTCAGTGCATATTTCTTCCGCAAACACATGGTGTTCAGGTAGTGCGGCTTGCACAATAAAATCATTTATGTTCATTAATTTTTTAACGAAAAATAGATAATGTAATTTTGTTAATTGGGTTTTTAGAGAGGATCAATTCCTCATTTGTAGGTTGAGTTTAAAAAACTCAAATACGGGGAAAAAAGTTTTGCCGACTTGAGGCAAAAAAGCAAATGGGTGATAAACGCTCAATAAACGACACATTAACCGCATTTTTTTTGCAGCTATTGATTGTAGTGATATGAGCGAATTGTTTTTGCATTTTTATTTGTCAAATACTTCATTAAGTATAATTATTGCAAAGATTTAAATAAAAATTGGTTTGTGCAATAAAATTACTATTATTTTTTTGTTAAGGATGGTTTTTAATACGCAGTTAATATTGTACAATAAAAACAGCAAACTATGCTTAAAAATGTTTTTTCTCTCTGCTGAACAAGGCAAAGCATCTCATCACAGATATTGAATTTTAGAATTTTCACAAAAAATAATTTTGTTATCTAATTATCAATCATTATTTTAGATGTAATATTTGTAGAAAATTTTATTATTTTAAAATGAAACATTATGAATAACTACAAAATCACACTCGAATTTACTCGAGGAACGGATAGCGATTTATCCACCGCAGCAGGCATTATTCTTGGCGATGTACAACAGCAAGGAAATTATTATGATTTTATTGCTGTTGAATCTCAAGCTTTGCAAAGTCAATTAATCGAATTTAATGCACTATTACAGCAATGTTCTAGTGGCGATAAAAATACGATTGAAAAGAAAAACAATGCCAGAGTACCATTGGTAGCCACATTAAAAACAATGGCGGCTAAAATTGATTTACAAAATCAAACTACACAAGTTGGCGATAATGAATACATTATCAAAAGTGGTTTT
>JAIEMU010000121.1 GCA_019751895.1 Sphingobacteriaceae bacterium
ATCACCAGCAATAGCTAAAGCTGTAACTAATTCAGGTGAACCCACAAAAGCAAATGTGTTCGGGTTTCCATCTGCTCTTTTTGCAAAATTTCTGTTAAAAGAATGAACAATGGTGTTTTTTTCTTTCTTCTCAGCACCTACTCTGTCCCACATACCAATACAAGGTCCGCAGGCGTTTGTAAATACTTTAGCGCCAATTTGTTCGAAAATTTTTAAGAAACCATCACGCTCAATTGTATAACGAATTTGCTCTGAACCAGGATTGATACAATATTCAGCTTTTGAGGTTAAATCTTTTTCAGAAACTTGTTTTGCAATGCTCACCGCTCTTGAAATATCTTCGTAAGATGAGTTGGTACAAGAACCAATTAAACCAACCTCAACTTTAGTAGGCCATCCATTTGCTAAAGCTACTTCTTTGATTTTTGAGATTGGGGTAGCCAAATCTGGTGTGAAAGGACCATTTAAATAAGGTTCTAATTCTGATAGATTAATTTCAATTACTTGATCAAAGTATTTTTCAGGATTTGCATATACTTCAGCATCGCCAGTTAAGTGTTGTGCAATTTTATTGGCTTCATCTGCAACATCAGCACGATTGGTTGCTCTCAAATAGCGCTCCATGCTTTTGTCATAGCCAAATGTTGAAGTTGTGGCACCAATTTCAGCACCCATATTGCAAATGGTACCTTTTCCTGTACAACTTAAATTTTCAGCTCCTTCGCCAAAGTATTCAACAATAGCACCTGTTCCACCTTTTACCGTTAAAATACCAGCTACTTTTAAAATAACATCTTTTGCTGAAGTCCAGCCGTTTAATTTTCCAGTTAATTTTATACCAATCAATTTAGGAAATTTTAATTCCCAAGCCAAACCTGCCATTACATCACAAGCATCAGCACCACCCACACCAATAGCAACCATACCCAAGCCACCAGCGTTTACGGTATGGCTATCTGTTCCAATCATCATTCCACCTGGGAAAGCATAATTTTCTAAAACTACTTGGTGAATGATACCCGCACCTGGTTTCCAAAAACCAATGCCATATTTATTTGATACAGATGATAAAAAATCGAATACTTCTTTGCTTTCTGTTTTTGCGAAAGGTAAATCTACTTCTGAACCACTTTTTGCTGTGATTAAGTGATCACAATGTACAGTTGAAGGCACTGCCACTTGAGGACGACCCGCTTGCATAAATTGCAATAAAGCCATTTGAGCGGTAGCATCTTGCATCGCAACCCTGTCAGGTGCAAAATCAACATAGTCTTCGCCTCTTACGAAAGCTTTTTTGCTTTTTTCATCCCAAAGATGGGCGTAAAGTATTTTTTCTGAAAGGGTTAAAGGTTTGCCTACTGTGTTACGAGCTGCGTCGATTCGTGTACCAAAATTGGCGTACACTTTTTTTATCATTTCAATATCAAATGCCATTTTTAATATATTTTTAGTTTAAAATTATAGCGAATATAGATAAAAAATATTTTTATTTACCCATAAGCGAGTAGAAAGCATTATTTAGATGGAATCTAAATAATTTACAAGCTTTTAAATTGATAGCCTTGCTTTGAAAAGTAGCTTAATACCTTTGGTAGGGCATATTTTATTTTTTCAGCGGATTTAACACTGTCGTGAAACACAACTATTGAGCCGTCTTGCGCATGTTTTATTACATTTTGATAACAATCTTCTGGGCTTTGATTTTTGATGAAATCCAAGCTCAAAACATCCCACATTACAATTTTTAAATTGGGATGATGATTTCTCAAATCTTTGATTTGTTTTCTTTTTATTTTTCCATACGGAGGACGAAATAAATTGCTTTGCATTAAATTTTGACAAAGATTGAAATTTTCAAAATATGTTTTATTGTTTGTTTGCCAACCATTTAAATGGTTAAAAGTATGATTTCCGATACTATGACCTTCTTTTTTTATATTTTCGAATATTGCAGGGTATTTTTTGATGTTATCTCCGATACAAAAAAATGTCGCTTTTGAATCGTAGGTTTTAAGTTGTTCGAGCACAAAATCTGTGATTTCAGGGATAGGTCCATCATCAAAAGTAAGGTAAATTGTTTTATAACCTTTAGCACCTTTCCAAGTTAAATTTGGATACAACCATTTAAGTAGGAGAGGTGCTTTTACAAAATTCATTTGGTTTTTACTGATGAGTAAAGGAGAATGAAATCAATAACAGATTATTTATTCAGTTCATCAAGTTCTTTTAAGTCCCAAAAATCTTTAGCTTTTTCGTTACCCTGTTTTATTGATTTTTGTAACCAAAATTTTGCTTTTTCTAAGTTTTCAATCGTTCCTTTTCCATTATAATGCATTAGTCCTAAGTAATATTGACCTTCACTATCATCTTGTTCAGCACTTTTACTAATCCAGTAGAAAGCTTTTTCTGCATCTTGCTTAGTTCCTAATCCGTTGTAATACATAAGAGATAAGTTGTTTTGTGCTTTTGGACTTCCTTGTTCAGCACTTTTATTATACCAGAAAAATGCTTTGTTTAGGTCTAGTAATTTTCCTTTTTCAAATTGATGAATCATTCCTAAGTAATTTTGAGCAGATTTATTACCTTGTTTTGCACTTTGAGTGTACCAATAAAATGCTTTATTTACATCTTTACTAGTGCCTTCGCCGTTGTAATACATTATCCCTAAACTTAATTGAGCGTCATCATTCTCTTGTTCTGCACTTTTACTGCACCAAATGAACGCTTTTTCTATATCTTGTTTTGTTCCAAAACCATTTAGATACATATTAAATATATCGTATTGTGCAGAAGCATCTCCTTGCTCGGCAGTAAGGGAGCGCCAATAAAATGCTTTTTCAGGGTCTTTTGGTGTGTTAGCTTGTCCGAATAGATACATTTTGTATAATCTGTATTGTGAATTAGCACCACCTTGATTAGCGCTTTTTGTATGCCAGAATAAAGCTTTGTCGAGGTCGGGTTTTGTTCCTCTTCCTTTTAAGTACATTTCTCCTAATTTATATTGAGAATCTATGTTTCCTTGTTCTGCACTTTGACTGTACCAAATGAATGCCTTCTCGTAGTTTTCAGTTTTTAATTTACCAGATGCATATAAATTTGCTAATTTATTTTGTGCTTCAGCATTTCCTTTTTCAGCACTTTTAGTATACCAAAATAAAGCTTTTTCGAAGTCTATTTTTGTTCCTTGACCATATTTAAACATATTTCCTAGGTTTAATTGCGCTTCTATATTTCCTTCGTCAGCTAGTTTTTTAGTTTCTTCAAAACTTTTAACTTGTGAAAAACAAGAAAAATAACTTGTTAGTAAAATAAAAATTGTGATAATAGTTTTTTGTGTCATTGTTTTTTTTAATTAATATTTCAATAATTTAATTACTTATTCTTCTTCAAAAAAATCTATCAATCCTCCTAAGAAAAACTCTTCGATTCCTTCTGTAAATTCTTTAAAAACATCATCAGGGATATTTGTTTGTACAAACTCTAATGAAGTGCCTTTTTTATCTTCGTGTAGTTTTATAGTTACAGTCGAATGTTCTAATTCATCGCCAAAATACCATTGTTGAACAATCTTTTTGTTGGTTTCAAACTCTAAGTTTTTTCCTACAATATCACCATCCCAATATGAAAATTCTGTGTTTTCTTTTTCTTCAAATTCTACTTCTGCGCCTGTCCAAAGTTGGATGCTTTGGGTTTTGGTCAATGCTAAATATACTTCTTCTGGAGTAACAGGTAAGTTAATATATTTTTTGTAGTTTTTCATTTTAGTATGTGTTTTTCGATAAAAAAAGAAGTATACTTTATGCGTTTTATAAAAAATACCGCAATTTATAATTCGCAAAATCAAAAAAAGATGAGCAAAAGTAGTTAATTTTTTTTGTAAATCTTTTTTCAGATAACTCATTTTTCAAATTGATTGCAAAAAAAGAATATTTAAAATTATGATTCTGATAAATATGTAAAACGCTTTAAGTATGAAATCATTTGGTTAGTTTTTTTTATTTTAAAATGTATTTTTAAAAGTAGCTTTATGTGTAATTCTTTATTACTGATTAGAATTTTTATGAATAAATAAAAGGCTAGCGTTTCATTTCTTAAAACTATGCATGTCTAGACTTTATATTTTTGAATTTTAAGCGTAAAATTCAAAAAAAAAAAACAATTACTCATAAATAAAAAAAGGGAAATACTTTTGTTAAGTATTTCCCTTTTAATTAGATATTTAAGGGTAATATTTTATTTCAAATTACCGTAATATTCTACAAATTTAGCTAATGCTGAAGAATATCCCCATTCGTTATCGTACCAAGAAACCACTTTTACAAAGTTGTCATTTAGTGCAATACCTGCATTTGCATCAAATATCGAAGCATGGCTGTCGCCTATAAAATCTGAAGAAACAACTTCATCTTCGGTATAAGCTAAAACGCCTTTTAAATAGGTTTCAGAAGCATCTTTCATTGCTTTTTTGATTTGTTCGTAAGTAGCAGGTTTTTCTAATCTAACCGTTAAATCTACTACCGACAC
>JAIEMU010000130.1 GCA_019751895.1 Sphingobacteriaceae bacterium
TTGAACTTCTATACCTGCATTTTTTAGTTTCATAATGCCTTTTCCGTTTACACTATCAAAAGGATCTGTATTTCCGATTACTACTTTTTTGAATTGATGTTTGATAATTAAATCAGCACAAGGTGGGGTTTTCCCGAAATGAGCACAAGGTTCTAAGCTGACAAAAATGGTTGAATTTTGTAACATTATCGGAGCTTTATCTCCAAATTTTTCAAAGACTTGGTTTATTGCGTTTACTTCTGCATGTGCCTCGCCAAATTTCATGTGATAACCTTCGCCAATGATGCTGTCTTGATGTACAATTACAGCGCCTACCATTGGATTTGGACTTACTTTGTGTATTCCTTTTTGCGCCAAGGCTAAGCAACGGAGCATGTAAAATTCATTTGTCATGCTACAAATTAAGCTATATTTTGTGATATTTTATGAGCGATTTACAAGGAAATTAAAAAGGGTTTAAATCAATTTTAAGATTTAAACCCTTTTTAACAAAATAAATGACTCGGAAAATTAATTTAACAATTCGGCTATTTTTTTCTCAAGCTCATCACCGTAAAGGTTTCTAGCTACAATGATACCATTTGGGTCGATTAATACATTGGCAGGGATAGCTCTTACTCCGTAGGTTTTAGCTCCTTCACTGTTCCAAAAATTAAGATCAGAGACTTGTGTCCAATTCAATTGATCGTCTTTAATGGCTTTTAACCAGTTTTCTTTGTTTTTATCTAATGAAACACCAAATACGGTGAAGTTTTTATGTTTATATTTTTCAAACACTTTTACCACATTTGGATTTTCTGCTCGGCAAGGCGGACACCATGATGCCCAAAAATCAACTAAAATGTATTTTCCATATTGAGAGGATAATTTTTTGATTTTATTTTCAGCATCTGGAAGTGCCAAATCTATTGCTTTATTTCCTTTTTGAACTTTTTTTAAGATAGGAATCAGTTGTTTTAATGTTTGTACATAATTGCTACGATGAAGTGCGCTGTCAAGCAAATTGATGTTTTCTTGAATTTGCTCTGGATTTAATCTATAAGACCAATCACGATACAAAATATAGGCCGCAGCTAGTGTATTTGAATTTTCACGAATAAAACTATCTATTTTTATGTTCTTATTTTTGCGATAATTGTCGAAAATTTGTTGATTAACAGAGCCTGAAAGTGTACTTTTTTTATAGTAGTTAAGCGAGTCTAAAGCTACTTCAATAGGTTTTTCTTCTAAAAAAACATACATCGGACTTTTGTTTTTGTCTATTGTTAATCCATATAATTCAGGCAATTCTACTGCGGTATTGAAGTGGAATTTCCCCTCTTTTATATCTGTAGAATCAACAGTTGTAAACATTTTATTGTTAAATTTTTGCAAATACACTTTTCCACTATGGTTTGTGTTTCCTTTTAAATTCAAAGGTTTGGTTTGTGTCCAAGCCTTAAAAGTGATGAAGGCTAAACCAATGATAATTGTTGTCTTTTTCATGTTTTTTTTAATTTACGTCAAACCATAATTTCGTGGTCAAATTGTCAATTCCTTGTTGATTGACAGCGCTTTTGTAGTTGTTTTTATTAAGAATTTGTTCACTACCAGGATAAATAAATCGAGTGGGGATTTTTCCATCTAATACACCTGCTGTTGCAGGGCTGAGTTGCGGATAATCTAACCTTCTCCATTCGGCAAAAGCTTCTAATCCTTGACCAAAAAGTGCAATCCATTTTTGTGTACCGATTGATTTTTTATAGTTTGCGGCATCATATTGAACATTTGTTTGCGCCAAATACGCTTGAATGTCGGTGTCGCTGATTCCATAGTATTTTAGCGAAGCAGTAATTGCTTGTTTGTACAAATCGCTAGCATTTTCGGTAGAAAAACCTCTTGCGGCAGCTTCGGCTCTGTAAAACAAAACCTCTGCATAACTCAAAATGATGGCAGGTGCGGTAGCTTTTGTAAAAAACACACCAGGTTTAGAAGTTTTACTAAGACCGTAGTCACTAGCATCGCCATTGGTCAATCCATTTGGTAAACCGATATAATCAGGGGTGATTACTTTGTCCGTGGTTTTATCTGCATAAACAGCCAAACGAGGGTCGTTCAATCCTTTTAGGGCATCTACTATTGTTTTCGAAATGCGATAATCATCTCTTGTTTCAAATACTCTGCCAATCGGATTTTGATTTGGAGAGGTAAGGTAAGTCAATTTAGCGGTTTCGGTTTCTACGTTAATCAACCCCGATGGATTTGCAAGTACTTCATCAATAATTTGTTTTGCCAAAATAGGTTCTCTATCGGCAATACGTAAAGCCAAACGGAAACGCAAAGCATTCGCAAATTTTTTCCAACTTGCTATTTTTCCATTAAATATTGGGTCGCCACTAATTTTAGCGCCATTAACATCAAAAGTGTTTAAAGCTGTTTTTAGTTCATCTATCAAACCTAAATAAACATCCCGTTGACTGTCGTATTTTGGTGTGATGATGTTAATGTTTAAGGCTTCCGAATAGGGGATGTTCCCATAGTTGTCGGTTAGTAAGGTAAACACCCAAGCTCTTAATGTAACTGCTACGGCTTTGTAATTGGGTTTGTTTTGTTGTTCACTTTGTGAAATTAATACGTTTAAGTCTGTTAAACTTTGGGTGTAAAAATTAGACCATCCAGATTCAAAACTGCTGTTTGTAAACACGTATCGGTCAGGGTCTGTGTATTGTATTTTCGACCAATGTTGCACAAACAACAAACTAGCGTTCATGGTGTTTTCGGTGCTGTAATAAGTATCTGCTGTACTTTTAATGGCATTTGCCAATAAATAATCTGGTGCAGCTACTGTGGTTTCATTTGGGTTTTTATTGGTATCCAATAAATCTTTTTTGCAAGCGCTTAAACTGATAACAAGTGCGCTAAATATAATGAAGTATCTATTTTTATTCATGATCTATTTTTATTAAAATGTGATATTTAAGTTAAAACCATAGCTTCTGGTGCTAGGTAGTTGAAACAATTCTAAACCTTGTGCATTATCGGTAGCAAAAGCGGTTTCAGGGTCGATGTGTGGTGCATTTTTGTGAATAATCCATAAATTTCGTCCAACAAGGGTAAAGCGAGCCGCCGATAAACCTATTTTTTGAATCCAATTTTTGGGTACATTGTAGCCTAAGCTAACCTCTCTTAATCGTATTGCAGTTGCGCTAAATACGTGTTCTTCATTTACTTTAGAAATTGCTTTGTAATATTCTGGTGCAGGTAAAATGGTTGTATTTGTTGTTCCATCCGCTTTTTTTCCTTCAAAAATCACACCGTTGTGATACACTGTTTCGGCATTAGGAGCTGCGCTGTTGTGGGTATCCAATTTTATAGGGAGTTTTTTACTGTCATCGTTTGGATAGTAATACGCCAAACCTCCATTTTCTTCATCTCTACCTTGTAAGGTTTCTATCAATACCCCTGTGTTATATCCTGTGGCATGTGTGCCCGAATAAATTGAACCGCCTACTTTAGCATCTACCAAAAAACCTAAGTTAAATCCTTTGTAACTAAAGTTGTTTTGAACACTGCCCAACCATTTCGGGGTGTAGTTGCCCAACACTTGTTTGTTAGGGTCTACTTGTGGGTAGCCACTTGCATTTACCAATATACTTCCGTCGTTATTGCGTTGATAAGCCGAGCCAAACAAAGTGCCATAAGGTTGGTTTACGGTAGCCAACACTTGTACGCCATTGCTTCCTAAAACTACACTTTGAAAATTACCTTCTTTGTCTAATTCAATTACTTTACTTCTGTTTAATGAATAATTGAAATTGATGTCCCATTGCAAGCTATTTGCTTTTTTGATAGGGGTAAAACCAAGTTGAACTTCTAAACCCTTGTTGTTTATCTGTCCTGCGTTAATTAGTTTTTGACTAAATCCTGTTGCGGTGCTGATGTCTGCATTAAATATTTGGTCGAAACTATTGGTGTTGTAAGCACTTACATCTAATTTAACGCGGTTGTTAAACAAAGCTGCTTCAAATCCCAATTCGGTAGCGTTTGTGTATTCAGGTTTCAAATCACTATTCAAATAGTTATTGGTAAAAGTTAGCAATGGATAATCACCAAACAATGTATTTAATTGATACGTATTTATCAATTGGTAAGGGTCGGTATCTTTACCCACTTTCGACCATCCTCCTCTAATTTTAGCATAGTTCAACCATTCGTTTTTTAAATCAAAGGCTTCTGTTAATACCAAACTGGCATTTGCCGAAGGATAAAAAAAAGAGTTGTTTTGCGTAGGTAGGGTAGATGACCAATCATTTCTAGCGGTTAAGTTTAAAAATGCATAGTTTCTAAAACCTAATTGAGCAGAAGAATAAATACTATATATTTTTAATTGACTCTCTAGTGAGTGGTGACACATAAACCAGGGAGTCAATTTAGTTTCCATGGTTAGTAAAAAAAATTGAAATCACTCTTTGGTAACTTACTG
>JAIEMU010000142.1 GCA_019751895.1 Sphingobacteriaceae bacterium
AATGAAAGATCTACTTTGCTAGATTCGAAAGGTAAACGATAAAAACCACCAGCTTGTCCTGATTTTCTAGTATAGCCTGTTGCAAAATACAGTTCAGTGTTTTTGTTTAAATTGTATTGTCCGTTTACAAAAGCACTAAAGCCTCTTGAATCTCCATTACCCACTCTCATGTTGTTTCTATCTAATCCATTTGCCTTTGCTTTAGCGTCGTCAATTACTTTTAGCGCTTTAAAACGTTCTACGAATTGTTCTTCTGATTCAGTAGCTAATTTACTTGGATTACCAGTGTATAACAAAGGACGTGTGTCTAAACCACCACGATTGGTATAGCCACGGTCAAGGTATTGAGCAGCAACATTCACAAAACCTTTTTTGTTTGCAAATTCCCAACCTTTGCTAAAATCAACTTGAAAATTAGCGCCATCATTAAATTTACGACCTAAAGTTTCGCTATTCGATTGTCCATAAGAGGTAGAGAAACTATAAGGTGTTACTTTTTTCAATACAATATTAATTACCCCTGCAATAGCATCAGAGCCGTATTGAGCAGCGGCACCATCACGAAGTACTTCAATTCTTTCGATGGCGGCAACAGGAATAGCATTTAAATCCGTTCCTACAGTTCCACGTCCAAAAGTTCCGTTAATGTTAACCAATGCGGTGGTGTGGCGACGTTTGCCATTTACCAAAACCAACACTTGGTCGGGGCCTAAACCTCGCAATGAAGCGGGGTCAATGTGGTCGGTTCCATCGGCAACGGTTTGTCGATTAGAACTGAAAGATGGCGCAACATAATTTAAAATCTGTGACAAATCTACTTGCGCAAAAGATTTTACGTCTTTACTCGTAATTAAATCAATAGGCACAGCGCTTTCGATGTTTGTTCTAGGAACAGATGACCTTGAACCGATAATACTTACCGATTCTAAAGTTTGTTTGCCTTCTTGTAGTTTGAAATTTAGCGTCACGTCTTCGCTTTCTACATTGGAAAGGCTTTCCGTGCTTTGGTAACTAGCGTGTATGGCTCTAATTCTGTACTCACCATTTTTAGGTAATTTTAAAGAATAACTACCGCTCTCGTTGGTTGAAGTACCAATTTTAGTCCCCACAACTTTAATGGAAACCCCAGGAATGGCTACTCCAGCGGAGTCGGTTACTTTACCCTTGATACTTTGAGCAAACACTTGCCCAGTTATAGCTACGAAAAAAGCTATAATTCCTATTTTTACTGTTTGTTTTTTCATGGTTGATTGGTTTTAAGTTGTTAAATAATGTTAAAGTTATTGTTTTAAATGTCAAATCCAAAAAAAAAGCAAAGTATTTTTTTTTGTCAATTTGTCAGTTTTTTTAGCTTCAAATTAAGCGATTACAGTTGTTTTGCCATTATTTTCTGTCAAATAAAAAATGGCACATCAGTTGATAGGGTAAAGGAAACAAAGAAGTATTAACAATTAAAAAAATAAATAAAATGGGAAAAATAATTGGTATTGACCTTGGAACAACAAATTCATGTGTTTCAGTAATGGAAGGTAATGAACCAGTAGTAATTGCCAACAGTGAAGGTAAACGTACTACACCATCTATTGTTGCATTTGCAGAAAATGGAGAGCGTAAAGTAGGTGAGCCAGCTAAACGTCAGGCTATTACAAATCCAACAAAAACAATTTACTCGGTAAAGCGTTTTATGGGAAGTAGCTTTGCAGAGGTAGCGAAAGAAATTAGCAGAGTGCCATATAAAGTGGTAAAAGGCGATAATAATACACCACGTGTAGAAATTGATGATCGTAAATACACACCACAAGAAATTTCGGCTATCATTTTGCAAAAAATGAAAAAAACTGCAGAAGATTTCTTGGGTCAAGAAGTTACAGAAGCGGTAATCACGGTGCCAGCATATTTTAATGATGCACAACGTCAAGCGACTAAAGAAGCGGGCGAAATTGCAGGTTTAACAGTTAAACGTATTATCAATGAGCCAACTGCTGCGGCATTAGCTTATGGATTAGACAAAGCACACAAAGACATGAAAATTGTTGTTTTTGACTGTGGTGGTGGTACGCATGACGTTTCGGTTTTAGAATTAGGTGATGGTGTTTTTGAAGTGAAATCTACTGATGGAGATACACATTTAGGTGGAGATGATTTTGACCACGTAATTATTGACTGGTTGGCGCAAGAGTTTAAAACTGAAAACGGAATGGATATCAGCAATGATCCAGCTGCGGTGCAACGTTTGAAAGAAGCTGCTGAAAAAGCTAAGATTGAATTGTCAAGTTCAACTTCAACAGAGGTAAACTTGCCATACATTACTGCTGATGCAACAGGTCCAAAACACTTGGTAAGAACATTGAGCCGTGCTAAATTTGAGCAATTAGCTGCTGATTTAATAAAACGTACTATTGAACCATGTAAATCAGCGTTAAAAAATGCAGGTTTAAAAGTAGGCGATATTGATGAAATTATCTTGGTAGGTGGTTCAACACGTATTCCTGCTATTCAGGATGCAGTAAAAGCATTTTTTGGGAAAGAGCCAAGTAAAGGCGTAAACCCTGATGAGGTTGTTGCAATTGGTGCAGCGATTCAAGGAGGGGTTTTGACAGGAGAGGTGAAAGATGTATTGTTGTTAGATGTTACACCACTTTCAATGGGTATAGAAACCATGGGTGGCGTGATGACTAAGTTAATCGAAGCCAATACAACTATTCCATCTAAAAAAGCAGAAACGTTTTCTACTGCGGCAGATAATCAACCAAGTGTAGAAATCCACATTTTACAAGGAGAGCGTCCAATGGCAGCTCAAAACCGTACAATTGGTCGTTTTATGTTAGACGGAATTCCACCAGCACCACGTGGGGTACCTCAAATTGAAGTAGCTTTTGATATAGATGCAAATGGTATTTTGCATGTAAGTGCGAAAGATAAAGCTACTGGTAAAGAGCAAAAAATTCGTATTGAGGCTTCTTCAGGTTTAACAGATGAAGAAATCAAACGCATGAGAGAAGAAGCAGAAGCAAATGCAGAAGCAGATAATAAAGCGAAAGAAGAAGCAGATAAAATTAATGCAGCAGATGCGTTGATTTTCTCAACTGAAAAGCAATTGAAAGAATTTGGAGAGAAATTGTCGGCAGATAAAAAAGCACCAATTGAATCAGGTCTAGAAAAGTTGAAAGTTGCACATGCATCTAGAAACTTTGCAGATATTGATGCTGCTCAAGAAGAATTGCAAGCCGCTTGGAATGTAGCTTCGGAAGAAATGTATAAAGCTAGCGAAGGCACTGACGGTGGTCAAGCTGAAGCACAACAAAATGGTGACTCAGTTACCGATGTTGAGTTTGAAGAAGTGAAAGACGAAGAGAAAAAATAAGTTCTTTTTGTTTGTTAAAAAGCCGTTGTTGATTTGTTTCAACAACGGCTTTTTTTATGTTGAAAATATTAGGTGATTTTGAGGTTTGTTAATAGTAGTGTAACAATAAATTTACATTTTTTTTATATAGCTAAAACCTTGTTAGGTAGCTGTAAAGCAATATTTTTGAAATTTTATTTTGTTTTCTCATTTGTTTTTAATTTTTTAACCTTTTTTAAGGTGTTTTTGCGGTGTTTTTTTGCTAATTTTGCGGAATTTAAACGCTATAAAAAAACACTTGGAAATTCGATTTAATGCAAATAAATAAACAGATAAAAAACACCTTTTTCTTTTTCTTCACTTTCTTTGTTTTTAGCATAGCTCAAGCGCAAGTTAAAATTGGTGAAAATCCTTTAGAGATAAATCCAGGCTCATTATTGGAGCTAGAATCAATTGACAAAGGTATTTTGTTTCCACGAGTTCATCTTATCAACACAACAACTTGGGGTTTGGTTGGTAATATTCCTTCGGCAGGCATGTTTGTGTACAATAAATCAACCAAAGCGGAGGGGTTTTTAGGTACAGACGAGTTTCCTTCAACTAACGATGGAACAGGTTTGTATTATTGGAATGGTTTGGGTTGGGTAGCTGTTGGGCTGAAAAGTACCGTAAGCAACCAATTGGTTGGCGCAACTTTAATTACTACGGTAAATGGTGTAAAAAGCATTCCCTTAGATTTATCTCCTTTGATTGGAACAGGCTCTGGAACGGGTTTTTTTAGTACCAGTGGAAATATTTTATCGAGCAACGTAAACGGTATTTCGCAAACTGCGACTATCGTTTCGAAAAATGAACTTAGCTTGTTAAACGGAATTTTGTCGAGTTCGGTAAACGGTGTTTCTTCTACGATTGCTTTGAATTTGGCAACGACAAATGATTTGACTTCAGTTCAAAATATCTTGACAAGCAATGT
>JAIEMU010000031.1 GCA_019751895.1 Sphingobacteriaceae bacterium
AACTCAAATTTATAAAGTGTGGTAATTTACCACGCTTTATTTTTGCAATAAATCAATTAAATTTACTTTTAATGCTCGTGCTATGGCTTCAAGATTCATAATAGAAATATTACATTCACCGCGCTCAACCTGACCGATGTAATTCCGGTGAAGTTCACATAACTCTGCTAAATATTCTTGGCTAATTAATTGTTTGTGTCTGAAATATTTAATATTTTTAGCCAATATGGCAATCGTTTTGGATTTTGTTGGATCGGTGCTTTTGATTTTTATTTTTGTTTTAATTTTCATAACTATATTGTATAAAAATACAATATATATATCTACAATACATATGTTGACAATATAAGTGTGGTATATTTATTATAAATAACATACTGATTTTGCTAGTATATTTGTGGTATTTATGCTATAATAATGGTAGTTATAAAATGCCATAAAAATTAAATTTTGGAGATAAAATGAACGACAAATTTAAAAAAATCTTAATTACATTATCAACATTAGCTTTAGTTGCTTGTAATGGTGGCGGTGGTGGTAGTAGTTCTGGAGGAGATACTCCAAGTCCAACACCTAGCCCAACTCCCACACCAGTTATTGCAGTTCAACCTTTGGAAATTACCCAAAATATTATTCCAAGCTTAAATAAAGTTGGTAGCCATCAAATTTGGTATATGATTGTTAAAAATCCTAATGATGCTGATATAAAATTACTCAGTAGAGGTAAATATTATTATCATTTTGATTATGATGCAAATACACCAATTAATCCGACTAAATATGCTATGAAATATGACAATGCAATTAGTGGTGTTGAATCAGATTGTTTGAATATCATTAATAAAACTAATACATTGGCAGCTGGAAAATCATGCGCTTATAAATTTGATGCTCAATGGGGCGGAAATATTGCCTCTGAAACTAATTTTAAATTTGCAATGGCTTATGATTTTTCTATTACTCGTGATGGTAGTAATCAATTTTATAGTGAATCAGCAATTTGTAATACAAGTAATATAGGAAAATGTTTACCAAATAACCAAAATTTACAATTTAATTTAATGAATTTATCTCATCAAGCAAACGATTTAAATGGTTATACGGCTATGACTAATAATCTTGGTGGCAATATTATTAGTATGGATGGATCAACCTACTGGGATAATAGCAATTGGTTAGAAGCTAAAGTTTATGCAATTAATTATAATAGTTCAACTAATACCTACAATAGAACTCTGAAAAACACTTACATTGGGCAAGATATGGTATTTGGTTTTGGTGGTGGTTTTTCTGCAGTTACTACAAATGGTGACAATTACTACGATATTTATGCTACTCAAACAGGTGTAATGACTAATATTGGTAATATAGCTGTTAACTGGGGTTGGACATATGGATTAAATGGCAATATCTACGGTGATGCTCCCATGAATTTAACAAGTGCTTATTTATTAAATCAAAATGGCATTAATTCAACAGTTACTCCATTAACTATAGTTGGTAGCGAAGCTACATATGGTGTTAATACTAATGGCAGCCTATGGACTTATAGTGATGTTTATCCAGGTAATATGTATTGCTATGATGCAACGAATAATTATGCTAAAACTACTATGAATTTAAATGGAATAGGATTTGATAGTATGATGTTTAGAAATGCGACACCTAACAATTATTATTTAAGTATGGCTAATAATACTGATTATTTTGATATTAATTTAAGTCTACCAATGAAAGTAAATTTAAATTATTTAATTGATATTAATAATTGTCAAGTAAATAAATCTCAATACTTGGTTAAAATTGTCAGCATTAATCAACAATTTGGGATAACATATGCAGATGACTATAATTTTTATATTGAAAGCGTTAATCAATTTAGTAACGGTTTGAATGGAGGTAATTAATACTTAAAGTAAATATTTGTTATAAAAAGAGTTGATTTTTAGGTCGACTCTTTTTATTTGTTAAATTTATTCACAAACTAACTTATATAATGGCGGGCTTATATTAATGAGTTCATTATGACAACTATAACCACCCTCATAAGAATTTAGAACTTTAGGATTAGCACAACTTCCATCACTCGGAGCAACACAATATTTACCTGTTCCAGTTGCTACACAAGCACCCATTGCACCACCAGTTACACTAAGAGTATATGAATTTGGTACATAAACCACGCTTTCATTTGAATTGTAATAATAAGGTGGCTGAGTGTATATAGATGGATATACTATTGATGATTGCACTTGATTCTGAGCATCTGTTTTTATATTGCTAGGTATTGTAGCTGTAGAACATGTTACCGTTTCAGGGTTTATTATTCTTGGCGTTGCAGGAGGATTACTCAAATCAATAGCCATATTATTAGTGTCATTTGTAAGTGTTATTTTTTTGATATAATAAGGCACAGATAAAATTTTACCAGATTTCCAAGCATCGCAAGAGTTCAAATTTTTACAACTACTTCCATGTCTCCATCGTGACTGTCTAACTAAAAACTTAGGATTTAGCGTAATTGGTAAAGTTATTCCGGCTTTGTATTCAAACTGTTTTGCAACGTGATTCATCCAGTAAGATGCCTGTGTTGTATTTTGAGAGATACAGGGAGCTGCATTTTGATTTCCGCCAGTGCATGAAGTTATATAATTAGTAAAATCATAACTACGAACACCAACTTTATCAATAATACCAGTTAAGCCGTTACTTAATTCAGTTGGTGCAATACTACTATCAGCGTATGGCATAAACATATCTTGTACAGTTGAAGGAACATTAGCGGGTAAGGGTAAAATATCACCAGACGTAGCAGTATCACAGTAAGGTGGATCATCAAACAGATTATTACTAATATGTTTTCTACAAATATCATTATTTGTTGTTGAGCCTCCACGACCTTCACCGCTTCCAGTATTTAAATTATAACTTGTATTATTACCATAATCACCAATCCACACACTTAAATCTGTATCGTAATATTCAACTTTATCAATATAAAACCCAGTTGGAGCAGTAAATCCCATTAATTTTTGTTCTTTGGTAAAAGCTATATCTGCATGAATAGCAGTTAATGGCAACCAACAAGCCTTATTGTCAACGGAGCCACCATTTGGACCAGCTGCGATAAAAGTAGTATTAGGGCATAATAAATTTTTCTGACAAATCATTAAATTTTGATTTAACGAATGTAATTTTTGCACTAATGTAGGATTATTATTACCAGCCATCTCATCTTTTTGTTTTGCCATTGCTCCAACCTCATTCATATTACACTCTGCACCATATTCAACAGTAGCTGTAGCTTGAATTGTATCTGCATTTAACCCGGCTAAATAAGATGTGTCTGAATTTAATTGACCACTTGTATTAACTTGATTAAAACCATTAATTACAACTGCTTTAATTTGTTTTAGTCCACCAGTTCCATTACTCATATTTATATTTTCTACACCAAGACTTAGTTGTTTATTTCTACATCCAAAAATATTAGCTTGATTTAATCCAGAACACTTAATGCTTGGGCTTGTTAATGAGGTGCAATTAAGAGCGTCTCCATTATAATTAGGATTATAGTCTTGCATCGTCGATAAAATGCTTGGGTTCATTTGACAATCAGGGTTTGATTGGAATATTAACCTATTTTTAGCAATTGCTGTGTTAGATGTTCCCACGCTACCGGTTGCATCCATATTCAAAGTATCAATTCTATTTTCTTGTCCTGCTGTGCTAATTTAATTCATATTTTGTTTTATAATTTGTGAGTCGTTTAATTGTCCAGTTAGATTATTTAATATGGTTGATGTATAAATAGAATAGGTTTGACTTGCTAAATATGCACCTTTGCACTGATTGGTTGAACCGTCATCTAAGAAATTACTTGGCTGATTACTAAAATATTTGGTAATTGCTGAATTATCTAATTTCCAAGTATCGTGTACCCCTTTAACATTATATTCATTAGTAGTTTTATTTTTTAGTAATACTCCAGCAGTTCCACCAAGTGTTTTTAATCCAGCCATTAATTTAGCTACTTCCTTGCTTTCATACATTGATTGCTTTGCATCATCAGTCCTAAAATATACAAAACTTTGTAATTGGTTATTCTCAAAAAAGATACTGGCACAAGGATATAACTGTTTACCTGTGCTTGGATTAACAATTTTAGGATTTCTGAAATATCCATAAGCCTGTAATTTCTCAGGTGAAATAGTTAATACTTGTCCATTTTTAGTGTATTTAACTGCTGCAGATTGATATGTAGTTAA
>JAIEMU010000122.1 GCA_019751895.1 Sphingobacteriaceae bacterium
CTTGCATAATATTTTTAAACATAGCAAAGTTATAAAAATGCTTGATAGTATGAAACAGACTTATTTTTTTAACAGTTACCCAAGCATTCGAGAAATGCGTTTTGGTTAATCATTTTGGCGCCCAAGCTCAATAAATGATCGTTAGGAATTTGACAATCGATGAGTTTGTATTTTTTTGTTTTGCAGAGTTCTATTAAAGCAATTTTTGAAGCATTACTCACCAAGCTAAACATACTTTCGCCACAAAACACGTCATTAATCACTACGCCGTATAAACCGCCCACTAATTTTTTATTTTGCCAAACTTCTATGCTGTGTGCCCAGCCCTGTGTATGTAAATTTAGATAAGCTTTTTGCATCTCCTTTGTAATCCAAGTGCCGTTTTGGTCTTTACGGAACACAAAAGCGCAATTTTCGATAACTTCTTTAAAGGCATTGTTTTGGGTAATTTCAAAAGTATTGTTTTTCAAAACTTTTTGCATACTCTTGCTTATTTTTATTTCCTCAGGGTAAATTACGCAACGCTCTTTGGGTGCGTACCAGCAAATGGGTTCATGGTCGCTAAACCAAGGGAATATCCCATTTTGATACGCGGCTTTTAACCTACCTACACTCAAATCTCCGCCAATGGCCAATAAACCATCGTCTTCGGCTAAAATTGGGTTGGGAAAAAGGTAATTTGAATTGTCTAATTGGAAAATCATTGTTTTAGCATTTAAACTCAAAAAAAAAGGCTGAACACATTTGTTCAACCTTTGTAATTTAATCTTGCAAGAATGAAATTATACTTTTTCTTCCTCTTTTGTAAGTATTTCATCAATTAAAATTCTTCCGCAATGTTCACAAATAATTACTTTTTTGTGTTGGCGAATGTCTAATTGACGTTGAGGTGGAATTTGATTAAAACAACCCGAACAAGAATCTCTTTGAACGGTTACAACCGCTAAACCATTTTTAGCGTTGGTTCTTAGCTTTTTGTAAGCAATTAGCAAACGGTCTTCAATTAGTTTTTCAGCTTTTTCAGCTTTTTTTAATAAAGTTTGTTCTTCTTTTTCAGTTTCTCCAGTGATTAAAAGAAGTTCTTTGCGTTTGTTTTCTAAATCTACAATTCTAAATTCAAGATTTTCTTTTGCAGTGTTGTACGCTTCAGTTTTGCTTTGAATTTCGAAACCAAGTTCTTTAATTTTCTTTTCAGAAACTAAAATATCTAAATTCTGAATTTCAACTTCTTTGGTCAAAGCATCGTATTCACGATTGTTTTTAACCTCTTTAAGTTGTGTTTCATATTTTTTTATCAAAGCGTTAGCTTCTTTAATTGTGTTTTTACGAGTTACTACTGCGTCTTCGTTGTCATCCAATTCAGCTTTTATTTTCTGAATTCTAGTTTCCAAACCAGCCACATCATCCTCTAAATCGGCCACTTCCATCGGCAATTCGCCTCTGATTTGGCTTATTTTGTCGATTTTAGAATGAATTGTTTGTAATTCATACAATACTTTTAGTTTTTGCTCTACGTTCTGTTCCATTAAATGAAATAATTTATGGGGTTTGTGATTTGCTCCGTTTTACGGATTGCAAAACTACTAAATTTTTTCTTAATAATTTCAATTAACAATTCACTTGTAAATTGTTCTGTTTCAAAATGTCCAATATCTGCAATCATTAGCTTTTTTTCGGCATCAAAAAAATCATGATATTTAAAGTCGGCGGTGATAAAAACATCGGCTTTGGCTGCAATTGCATTTTTTAATAAAAATGTACCCGAACCGCCACAAACCGCTACTTTTTTGATTTTTTTAGGTAAAATTTCGGTATGCCTAATTACGCTTGCTTGCATGTTTTTCTTCACCAATTGAAGAAAAGAAATGCTATCCATCTCTTCGGCTAATTCGCCTATCATACCCGAGCCTACATTTTGTAATTTATTTTCTAAATGCACAATATCGTAAGCAATTTCTTCGTAAGGGTGACTTTTGAAGAGTGAATTTAAAATTTTTCTTTCATTTTGAACTGCGAAAATGACTTCTATCTTCGTTTCAGGTTCTTGTTGCAATTTATTGATTTCGCCCACCCAAGGGTTTGCGTTTTCATTTGCTTTAAAAGTTCCTATTCCTAAGGTGTTGAAACTACATTCGCTATAATTACTGATGTTGCCAGCACCTGCTTCAAAAAGCGATTTTCTAACTTCGTCGGCTTGTTGTGTAGGGCAAAAGGTGATGAGTTTTTTAAGTAAATTTCCTTTTGGAGCTAGAATTTTGGTGTCAATCAAACCTAATTTTTCGCATATTTTGCCATTTACTCCATTTTCTACATGGTCTAAATTGGTGTGAATAGCATATAAAGCAATGTTGTTTTGAATGGCCTTGATAATCACACGCTCTACATAATTTTTTCCGTTTAATTTTTTTAAACCTTTAAAAACGATAGGGTGGTGCGTGATGATTAAATTGCATTTTTTTGCGATAGCTTCGTCCACAATAGCCTCGGTGCAATCTAAAGCAACCAAAGCCGATTGCACTTCCATGTCGGGATTGCCAACTATTAAACCTGAATTGTCGTAATCTTCTTGGTAATTGAGCGGAGCGTATTCTTCTAAAAAGGATGTTAAATCAGCTAATTTCATGCTGTAAAATTAGTGATTGTAAATTAAAAACCACCCATTTTTATTAATTGCAAACTTTCAAAAACCATTTTATGGTTATACTCGTTCGCTAAATTTTTATAGTTTACCAAGTCTATAATTGAGCCAATAAAACAAAGGCCTGCGGTAACTAAATATAAAATACCCATGCCAATTTGACCGGTAATAAATCTTTGTAAACCAGGTAATAATACTAAACCTATTACGCAAAAGATAAGCATGTTTTCTTCGTTTTTTCTTTTTTCAGAATAAATCATCAAAAAGCTTTGTAATTGTTGTTCGTTTAGTCCTGTGGTTGCACTTTGCAAATAAGCAAATTCTTGTGGGCTGATGCCTGGAAGGCGCATAAATAGAGAATCGTAGTTCATGATATATTTGGTTTAAAGTTTAAATTTATTGGGTTTATTCGTTTTATTAAATTAAATATTCGGTGAAAAATAATTAGCAAGGCAGGTATTCCAAACCAATGTTGTTGCCAGCTAAGGTAAATATTAGCATGAAATAAATGGTTAATCGACCTGCCTAATCCACAACCTGGACACCAATCTATTCCTAAATTTAGCAATGGACATAAACTAAAATGCGCATCTTTAGGATTGATATTAGCCAGCAAAACCAAAGCGATTATCCAAAATAAAAGTTCAAAAGGAATTTTCTTGAATAGTTTCATCGTTTCGGTTTATATTTTATAGAGTTGAAGACTTGAATTTTGTTACAATTTACTACACACTAAATATTATCTTTGCCAAGTGAACATTAGAGATTTAATTGATAGATATACTACCGACTCACGTATTTTAGCATTAGTTAAAGCGTTAAACTTAGGTAAAAAAAACAACATTCAGGTAAAAAACTTGGTAGGTTCGGCAGATGCCGTTGTGGCAATTGCTACCAATTTTGTGATGCACAAAGCGCAGCTTTTTATTTTACCCAATAGGGAAGAGGCGGCTTACTTTTTGTCTGATTTGGAAAGTATTTTGGATAAAGAAATTTTGTTTTTCCCTTCTTCGTTCCGAAAATCTTTTGAATTTACGCAAGTAGATCCAGGAAATGTGTTGGCAAGAGCCGAAGTTTTAAATGCATTAAATCACCAATCGGAGTATGGAAAAATGGTGGTTACTTACCCTGAAGCTTTGGCTGAGAAAGTAATTGACCGTACTTTATTAGAAAAAAATACGCTTGAAATTGCAGTTGGCGCTAAATTAGGAATTGATTTTATCAATGAGTTTTTGATTGATTATGATTTCGATCGTAGCGATTTTGTGTACGAACCAGGTCAGTTTTCCATTCGTGGAGGGATAGTAGATATTTTTTCTTTTTCAAATACTTTGCCTTATCGTATTGAATTTTTTGGGGATATTATTGAAACCATTCGCACCTTCGAAATCGACAGTCAATTGAGTGTTGAATCGGTTCAAAACTTAACCATCGTTCCCAATGTGCAAGCTAAATTCTTGTCTGAAAACAACATCAATTTGCTAGATTACATCGAAAAGGATACGCAATTGTGGTTTAAAGATGTAGAATATACTATCGATATTTTTAAAAAAGGACATCAAAAGGCAATTGATATTTGGAATGGCTTGTCTGATAAAGAGAAGAAGCAAAACCCAA
>JAIEMU010000208.1 GCA_019751895.1 Sphingobacteriaceae bacterium
TGAAACATTTAAACCTGCTGAAGAGTTTGGAATGGGCGGAATGGTGGTCAATTATGGAACTTCGGTTACGGGAATGGGTACTGACTATACGAGCTTAGAAGAACCTTCGGTAGCAGAAAATGCAAACGGAGTTCGCCCAGATAAGGTTAATCCTAACCAACAAATCAATCAAACAAAATCTGGTCAAAGTACCGATAAAGATATTTTTACCCAAAATTCAGAAGATGCTGTGGGGATAAATTCAGGGTCTAATCATTCGACTTCTAATCCATCCCTTACATCGGAAAATAATACAACGGTACAGGCTGTCAATCAAAATGCGCTATACAAAGGGAAACGAAATAACGGAACTGGGGCAGGTGATGGAACTGGAGCTTCACCAGGAAACCAGGGTAGTGTAAATGGAGATCCTAATGCATCAAATTATGGTGAAGGAGGAAGTGGCAATGGAAATGCACCTATTCCGCTTCGTAGATTTACCAATTTAGTAAGTCCTGAAGATGATGGACAAACCACAGGTAAAGTTGCTGTAAGAATTACTATTAATAAGAGCGGCTTGGTAACCAATGCCGTAGCAGGCGTAAAAGGCACTACGGTTTCAGATAAAGAATTATGGGAGAAGTGCAGAAATGCGGTTTTAGGTGCTACCCTTAATCGCTCTGAAAGAGGTCTTGAAAATCAAATAGGAGTGGTTATTTTTAACTTTAAAGTAAAGTAATTGCCATAATTTTTATTTTTCGCATCGGTATGAATTATCAACAAACACTCGATTATTTGTATGCAAAGTTGCCCATGTTTACTAGAGTGGGCGCAGCAGCACTGAAAAATGATTTGTCAAATACGCTTTTGTTTTGCGAAGTATTAGATAATCCGCAACATAAATTTAAAACCATTCATATAGCCGGCACCAATGGTAAAGGCTCTACTAGTCACATGTTGGCTTCAATTTTGCAACAAGCAGGTTACAAAACAGGTTTATACACTTCACCTCATTTAAAAGATTTTAGAGAACGAATTCGTATAAATGGGCAAATGATTTCAGAACAAGAAGTTTGCAGTTTTGTTGAAAGTCAAAAAGAAAACATTGAAAAAATTGAACCGTCTTTTTTTGAAACTACAGTCGCAATGGCTTTTGATTTTTTTGCAAACCATGCTGTGGATATTGCAATAATTGAAGTTGGTTTGGGTGGTCGGTTAGATTCTACCAATGTAGTTACACCAATTATCTCTGCCATTACGAATATAAGTTTTGATCATGTTAATATTTTAGGAGACAATTTGAAACAAATTGCATCAGAAAAAGCGGGAATTATAAAACCCAACATTCCTGTTGTAATTGGGGAAAGAATATTCGAAACTGAAAATGTTTTTTTAAATAAAGCGAAAGAAAATAATAGCGAAATATGCTTTGCATCCGATAATTTAAAAATTGAACATTATCAGTTAAAAGGCAATTACTTGTGTTGCGATGTTTCGCTTCATCAACAATTACTTTTTAAACAATTAAACTTAGATTTAACGGGCACTTATCAATTAAAAAATATTTTAACGGTTTTGCAAGTAGTTTTAAATCTTAGGGAATTGGGTTTTAATATCCAAGATGAAGATTTGTATGAGGCTTTGCAAAATGTTAAAAAAAATACGGGATTGCAGGGGAGATGGCAAACATTAAGTTGCGAACCATTGGTTATATGCGATACTGGACACAATAAAGCGGGTATTTCTGAAGTGCTTCAAAATATTGAACTGACACCACACCATGATTTACATTTTGTAATTGGCATGGTGAAAGACAAAGATATAGACGCTGTTTTAGCACTATTGCCAAAAAATGCCACCTATTATTTTTGTGCTCCGAGTTTAGAACGAGCTTTGCCTTCAACAGATTTAGCACTTCTAGCAAGCAAACACCAATTAAAAGGAGAGGCTTATCCGACTGTTGCGGAAGCTTTATTTATGGCAAAAAAAAACGCCAACAAAAATGATTTAATTTTTGTTGGCGGTAGTACCTTCGTTGTTGCCGAGGTTTTATAAATTTTAGTGCGTTAATTCAGTAATTGGCTCACCAACACTTCCGCTTGGCATTTGAATATGCAGCATTGCAGCCAATGTTGCTGCAATATCACTCATATAATAGTTTTTGTTGGTTTTTCCTGGCTTTACGTTCCAACCCATAAATAATAACGGAATGTGTGCATCGTAAGCATACCAAGCGCCGTGTGTTGTACCGGTTTTACCGCCATCAAACCAATTTGAATTTAATATAAAATAAATATCCCCACTTCGACGAGCATTGTAGCCGTTGGTAACTCTTTTTTTAATTTCATCAGGAATCGTAGATGAATTTACTGCACTCAAATCCACAGCGTCTAATATTCCTTCTTGCTTTCTTAGGTAGTTGATAGTTGTTTTTTTGATGGAAGAAAAATCTGCGTTTGCAGTTTCAATCACCTCTGTGTCGAAATAAACTTGATTATTCATCACATTAACAACAGCGTTATTTACTTTAAATTTATCCTCAATAAGTTTGTTTAAATTTTTAGCAATTTTACTGTCGTTGATTTTTCCTGCTGGAAGTTTGTTTTCGGTCATAAATTCAGGCACATGAGCTACAGCATGATCGGCAGATAAGAAAAATAAGTAATTTCCTTTTCCTACTTGACTGTCCAAATAACTTAAAAAATCTTCTAAATCTTTGTCCAAACGCAAATAAGTATCTTCTATTTCGATAGAATTTGGTCCGTATTGATGCCCAACATAATCCGTAGAAGAACAACTAATGGCTAAAAAATCTGTTTGATTGTTTTGCCCCATTTTTTCAGTTGAAATTGCTTTTTTAGCAAAATCTAAGGTTAAAGTATTTCCATAAGGAGTGCTTTTGATGGCGCCATAATTTTTATCAATATTTTGGCTTAGGTAATGAGGAAAAATAGGCTTGTCTTCGCCCTTTGATAATCCCTCATATTTTTTATCATCCGCACTACTTTCTGTGTAAGTTTCTATTGGATAAAGTGTTTCCCAGTTTTTAGCATAAAATTTATCTACATTTCTTTCATTGTTGAAATCTTTTACCCAGCTAGGTAATTCATTCATATAATATGAACTTGTTATCCAACTACCTTCGTCGTACCAATAGGCGGCATTCGCAGTATGACCAGCCGGTAAAATTGCACCTCTATCTTTTATTGAAATGCCTATAACTTTGCTTTTGAAATTTGATGCCAAGCGTAACTCGTCTGTTATGGTGGTGGTTAATAAATTTTTTGGAGACATTAGCCCAGCTGTACTTTTACTGCCTATACTTTTTACGGTATTGTCTTCGGTGCAGTACATATTTTTTTCCAATGTGTTGTCATACCAATCATTGCCAATAATTCCATTGATAGCAGGTACACTTCCGGTGTAGATACTCGCATGACCACAGGCTGTGTAGGTTGGCGTATAGGGAATGAAAGTGTTTTCAGCTGAAAAGCCTTCACTCATTAATCGTTTGAAACCACCATTACCATAACGATTGTAAAAACGGTATAGGTAATCCCAACGCATTTGGTCTATAACTAAGCCCACAACCAATTTAGGTCTGTTTATGTTTTTTGGTGCGTTTTGAGTTTCCGAATTTACTTCCTTTTGTCCAAAAGATTGAATAGTTATCAGCAGTGAAAAGGCAAATAAGCTTAATGATTTTAGTTTCATTTTTGAATGTTAATTGAATAATGCATGAGTTGTAAAAGCTCAAATGTAAAAAACATTTGAGAACCTACCAAGGTTTATAATTTGAAAGTTTTGACGTATAAGTCTTCTACTTTTTTTCTTGCCCAAGGTGTTTTTCGTAAAAATACCAAGCTAGACTTAATACTAGGGTTATTGATAAAGCAATTGATTTTTAGTTGATTGCCTAGATCTTGCCAGCCAAAATGTTCGTAGAGGGCGATAATAATTTTTTCTAAAGTAATGCCGTGTAAGGGATTATTTGGTTGGTTTTGAATTTCCATGCAATAAAAGTAAGTATATTTTTTTTGTGATTAAATAAAAAAAGCCATTTCAAAAATTGAAATGGCTTTTAATAATTTTCAAAGAATAAATTATTCAGCTATAACTTCGAAAGCTATTTTAACTTTAATCTCTTTGTGAAGATTTAAGTTAGCTACATATTCTCCAATCATTTTTGGTTCAACTTCAAACGTGATACGTCTTCTGTCAACATCAAATCCTTTTGCTTTTAAGGCATCAGAAATCATGATTGT
>JAIEMU010000013.1 GCA_019751895.1 Sphingobacteriaceae bacterium
TGATATAATTTATCAAAATAATCCGACGCATATTTAATTTCACCATTCCAAGTATAACCCAACCAAGCACTATCAGCTTGAATTGAGCGCACATATTCATCATTCTCTTTTTCTGGATTCGTATCATCAAAACGCAGATTACATAACCCGGCAAAATCTTCGGATACGCCAAAATTGTGGCAAATCGCCTTAGCATGTCCAACATGTAAATAGCCATTGGGTTCTGGTGGAAAACGCGTAATAATTTGGCTGTGTTTGCCTGTGCTCAAATCATCTTCAATTATCGCCCGGATAAAATTACTCACTGGCGCGCTGTTATTTTCTATTTTGTTCGTCATTTTTGGTTTATTCCTCTATAAATCTTTTTATTCTATCAAATTAATTCATCTAATATATTGTTCTCAAGCATCGCTAAATTAAAAATATAATCATTATTGTCAAACGTTTCCCTTAGTGGATACTTCGCTGAATTCCAACCTAAACCATCCGTAATCCAAATAAATCTAAAACCTGCATCATTTAAAATTTTATATAAATCTCTATATTCACCCGCTGTAGATTTTAATTTTGAGCCAGGACCTCCATAGTAGTTAGTTTCAAATAATAAAATTTCCTCACTCGTTTTAACCGCAAAATCATAACGCCTTGAAGATTTATCAACTGGCACAGATACACCCCAAGCTGCATAAATTTTTTCAGCAGTTGCTTGTGTCAAGTATTCAAATTTATGTCTCTCACAAAAATCAGCTATAAAATGCTCAACAATTAACTCCATCGCACTACCTGAGCGATTTTTACGCCCATTGCTATCTAATCCAGCCTCAACGCCAAGTATATAATCTACAAGGTTTTTAATTTTTTTATCTACTAAAAGATTTTTAATTCCAGACTTGATTACAAACTCCAAGCATAATTGCAAGTCACTCTCTAACATTACACCTTTGGTAAACTTAAATGTTCGATACTCAAACCTATTATTTTTATAATTAACTAAAATTTCAAATTCTTTAGTATTATTTCCATCTCGAACAGCCAATAATGGTATTACTTCAATAAGCTGTGGTTGCTCTTTAATTAAGTTAATAAACTCTAAATCAAAATCCTCTTTACCTATCAAATAATTCAAGGTATTTAATGCAATTTCAACTTTTCGCGTATTTGTAAAAACCTTATCCCAATTAACAAAATAAGACCACGTCAAAATACTTGATTTTAAATTACTAATCAAAAAGTCAAATACTTCATTTTTATTATTTAATTCAAATTTTTCACTATAAACACTCATAAACTTCATGATTAACGCCTATTAAAACTTGCCTTGCTGACAATATCCCAAATTGTTGGATTCGACTTAAATTTATTCAATAATTCTTGAAATAATACACCATCAGGGTAATTAGTTTTCTCTTGAATCATCAACAGTTTAATAACCAAAATCAAAAATTTTACAGAGTATTCACCTTTAACATTTAGAAGTTGCGTTCTTTCTATAATGTTATCGTTGTCTGCTAATAAATGTTCAAGACTCAAATCAGTCTCAATATTCGTGTTGCTACTTATAGGTTGCAATAATTGGTATTGCTGAATTAGAAAATCAAGCAATTCATTTGTTAATAACTCATCATCATGTAATTTAATTAACAAATCAACCGCCATATGAATGTGTTTTGGTGTTCGTTCTCTAGTATAACTGCCGTTTATCAACTCTTTATATTTTATGATAATATCATACTCACTTTTATTACCTTGATAAATAAATAGTTTGTATTTGCCGTTTACACTCAATTCTTTTAATAAAACTCTATTTGTCATTTTACACTTTCTAATCGTTTTATGGATAAATCCAAATACTCTCGTTCATTCTTTTAATAAAACTCTATTTGTCATTTTACACTTTCTAATCGTTTTATGGATAAATCCAAATACTCTCGTTCAATATCAAATCCAACAAATTTTCTCCTGAGAGTTCTAGCGACAACCCCAGTTGTTGAACTCCCTGTAAATGGATCTAAAATCAAATCATGCTCATCAGTTGATGCCATAATTATGCGCTTTAATAAGTCAACAGGCTTTTGAGTTGGATGTTTGCCAAATTCTTTTTCTTCTTTTCTAGGTGGATTAATCGACCATACTGAGCGCATTTGCATATTTGGCTTCTTGATAAAATCACCACTCCAATTGGCATTCTTCATTACATCATAATTAAATTTATGTTTACTTTTCTTATCTTTTCGTGCCCAAATTAAAGTTTCATGACTCGCTGTAAAAAACCTACAACTTAAATTAGGCGAAGCATTTGGCTTAAACCAAATAATATCATTTAACACATGATAACCGACTTCAGATATTGCCATTGCACATTGAAAAATTGAATGATATGTTCCACTAACCCACAAAGTACCACTTGGTTTTAAAATTCTTTTACACTCACTCAACCACTGTTTATGAAATTCATAGTTGTCTTTTACTGAACCACCTAAGTCCCAATCTCCTTTTTTAACACTAACCGCTTTACCATTTTGACACGTAAATGTTCCAGTTGATAAAAAATATGGTGGATCGGCAAAAATCATATCAAATTTATTATCAGGAACAAGCCGCAATAATTCAAGACAGTCACCAAGATAAAGCCAACAATCATTATTAGCAAAATATGGCTCTTTCAAACTAGATATTGGCATTACGTCGCAAATCCTGCATTTTTAATAATTAATTCTTTTACTGATTTACGACTTGCCGCGGCTGCACTAACCGTTCTGGTTACATTAACCCTTAAAATATCAAAAGCGCTATACAAATCATCAAAAAATTTATTACCACTATCTTCACTACTCGGATCCGAATTAGATAACATTATTCGTGCTCCAAGCTGATCAATTCGCTTGTAATAATTAGCCAACCGAACTTGGTCGCAATCATTAAAATCACCACGATGATATTTAGTAAAACTCGCTGTCTTTGTAATCGGCTTATATGGAGGATCTAGATAAATCAAACAATGCTTATTAATAAAGGCTTCTGATAGTTCAAAATCACCACAGAGTATCTCAACTCCACTCAAAACCTTTGAACAAGCCACTAAATTAGCACTATCACAAATTTTGGGAGTTTTATAACGCCCAAAAGGCACATTAAATTGACCTTTAGAATTTTGGCGATACAACCCGTTAAAACAAGTTTTATTCAAAAAAATAAATTTAGCCACTCGAGACACAGCTAACTCCGTATCTACATGACCATAATTAAACTCGATTTTTTCTTGATTATATAGTTTACGAATTTCGTAAAACATCACTTCTCGCAACGCTTCACTCTCAGATGCAAAATATTGAGTTTCCAAAACTTGTAAGCTCTTTATTAACTCATGATGATGATGTTGCACTGTTTTATAAGCCAAAATCAAATCTTCATTTATATCTGAAATTACGGCTGATTTTATCTGCTTATGTGAACAAAGCCAAAAAAATAATGCCCCACCACCAATAAATGGTTCAACATATTTATCTATCGGTGCAAAATCATACATAGACTCAATTACTTTAGTCAACTCAGGTAATAATTGAGTTTTACCACCAACCCATTTAATAAATGGTCTCGCAACAATACTATCCATGAATTACTCAACAACATCATAAAAATATACGTTACCACTATGAATTAAACTATTTGTTACTAATAAATTATAAACACTTGGTTTTAATTCTTTTTCAGGTTTAGTTAATTGCATGATAACAGCACCATTTACATCGCGCACTAATTGCCACTTTATGTGACTTCTACGACTGCGAATTACGTCTGCAAACATATAATTAGCGTCATCATCAGTTAAATTACAAAAATATGAGACTTCTGTTTTTAGATTACTTGATAATTTATCACCATGACTGGTTAAAGCATCATATACTTCATCAACAATAATATATTGATTCATTTTTATTTCCTTTTTTGTTAAATTTAATCAAACCAAGCACGCTAATTGGTTGCTCCAGAAGCACTCAAACGAGCCTCCGCAGCTTCATCCTCCAACACCTCTTGCACTAGCGACTCTTTTAATAAATGCATCGTTTTAGCCAGTTTATGGCTAATAAACTGCAATTTAGCCAGCTCAAGATCATGCAAACTATCATTACTGATTGAATTAATTTGATTTTTAATTGTAGTAACTTGCGTTGAGAGTGCACTAATTTGCTGATTAAACTGC
>JAIEMU010000159.1 GCA_019751895.1 Sphingobacteriaceae bacterium
ATTGACGCAAAGGTACTGATATTTTAAAAAAAAAAGCCTATAAAATTAATTATAGGCTTTTAAAATGATTTATTTAAGATGGGTTATACCACCCAATTCCATCCCATTTCGTCAGGTACTAAACCATAACGAATGTCGTTTAACCTTTTGGCAATGCCAACCGAAATTGTTCTATGGCTTACATCGGTCAAAGTATAGAGTTGGTCTTGATAACCAATGGCACCAATTTGTGTAACGGTTGCTGCCGTACCTACTGCAAAAGCTTCTGTTAAAGTGCCTTTTTGTGCTGCTGCTACCACTTCTGCAACCTCAACTCTGCGTTCTTCTATTTCATAGCCCATTTGCTTTGCCAAAATAATAATGGTATTTCGAGTTACGCCATTCAAAATGGTTTCTCCAGTAGCTGGTGTAACGATTTTACCATCTATCACAAACATCAAATTAGCTGCTCCCGATTCTTCAACATATTTATGCTCTTTTGAGTCTGTCCAAATAATTTGGTCAAAACCTTCTTTTTGCGCTTGCGCAAATGGATACAACGAACTTGCATAATTGCCCGCAGTTTTGGCATAGCCAACGCCTCCCTCACTAGCTCTGGTGTATCTGGTTTCGATTTTTACTTTCAAGGCTTTGGTATAATATGGACCCGTTGGTGTAGCCAAAACCACAAATTTATAGGTATCACTAGCTTTTACGCCCAAAGCTGCATCGGTAGCAAACATTACAGGACGCAAATACAATGAATAACCCTCTTGGTTAGGTACCCAATTTTTATCTACATTAATCAACTCGGCGATACCTTGCATAAAAATTTCTTCTGGAACTACAGGCATCGACATTCTATCGGCTGAAATGTTGAAACGCTCAAAGTTTTTGTCTCCTCTAAAAACGCTTACCTCGCCATTCGGTAGTCGATAGGCTTTCATTCCTTCAAAAATAGCTTGACCATAATGTAAGGCAGAAATTGCTGGGCTCATTTCCATTGGACCATAAGGCAAAATTTGCAAGTTTGTCCATTGTCCATTTTCATAATCTGCCACAAACATGTGGTCTGTAAACACTTTACCAAAAGGCAAATCTGTAAAATTAACTTCGGTTAACCTCGACGAGGTTGTTAAAGTCTTCTTAATTGTTAGGTTATCTATCACCATGTAAATCTTTAATTATTGCACAAAAGTACTAAGAAATTTCATATTCTAAACATAGGTTAAAATTATATTGGCTTCAAAGCATCAATCACCCAATTTTTACCCCAATTGTCTTTTTGCTCTTCAGTCCATAGAAATGGATAGAATATTCTTTTTTGAAAACGAGGAGGCAAGTATTTCTGCCAATTGGTACCGCCTGTTGCGGCTACATCCACAGGGTCTTTCTCCAAATAACGAACTGCCGATTTGTAATGCGCCAATGGCCATTCTACGTTTACATACAAGTCTAATTGACGCAATTGATTGGCTAATTCCTCAACATCTTCTCCTTTTGATTTCAACTGATGATACAAAGCCGAAAAGTTGGTGTTTTGATGGTCTTTAGCCAATTGCAAAAATTGAGCAGCGTATTTGCTGATAAATTGTTTTAGGGTTAGCGTTTGTTTGCCTGATGCCAATTCGGTTGCGCCAAATTTCCAATAAATGTATTCAAATTGCGTTTCGATATCGGCCGCAGCCAATTCTTCTCTTTTGCTTTTATCTACCAACTGATTGAACTGGGTTGCATAAATTTCTATCATGCGGTATTGTCCACTTTGGAAACCACTAGCAGGCAAAAGCGACATTCTAAATTTCAAGAATTGTTCTTTTTCCATACCTTGTACCATCACGGTAAATGAAGTAACCAAAGCATTAAAATACGCATTGATACGCTTTATACGAGCTGCAAAAAAATCAGCTGTTAGGTTTTGGTGCTCGGCTATCTGCTTACATTCGTGTAAGGTAAGTTTGAAATACAATTCGGTAATTTGATGATACATGATAAAAATTTCCTCATCAGGGAAAGGCGTTTTTGGACTTTGCAAACTTAGCAAGGTATCCAAATGAATGTAATCCCAATAGGTAAGAAAATCGGCATACAACAAACCATCTAAATAAGCGCTCATATCTTGCCCCATGGCAGCATATTTCTCTTCTAGCAAATTTAGCTTGGTTATAATTTCGGGTTTTATTTCCATTTTTAATTAATATAAAATTCTAAATTTCAGGGTTTGCGGTATTTTTTTCAAATCTTTTAGCACTTGCTTGTCGTATTCGCTATTAATATCGGTTATCACATAACCCAGTTGTTCGTTTGTCATCAAAAACTGCCCAACAATATTGATTTGATGTTTGGCAAAAATGGTATTTATCTTAGCCATAATGCCCGGCACATTGTGGTGAATATGTATCAAGCGGTGAGAACTTTCGATTTTAGGCAATTGTAAATTCGGGAAATTGCAACTCAAATGTGTGGTGCCTTGGTTTATAAAACCAATTACTCTTTTGGCTATAAAACTCGCATTGTTTGCTTTCTTCTTTGGGTCGTCGAATAGCGCAATGCCCTGTTGATTACATTTCTTTACGTTGATTTTATTTTTTGAATCTCCTAAAACACCAATGGTTTTAAGTTTTGTAGCCTTTTCCAATTGCGCATCGCTGATAATGATATCGCTTGCTAAAATCAACATGCCTACATCGGCTAGGTATTTTTCTTCAAAACTGGTTTTATGACGCACCGAAAAGCCATCTTTTTCTAACAATTCGATACTTTTTTTAGGCACATCGCCGATGGCTAAGCACAAAATTCTATTTTTTGGATAAGAAATAGATTGAGGCAAGTTGTTGAGGTATAAAAATTCATCAAAGCTTGGCGTTACATGGTCGGCTTTTTCTACCACACTTTTTCGAGAAATGTTTTCCGTAAAGGCAAAGAATTTTTTAATCAAACCACTTTCCCTCAACTGGAAGTCTGAATAACCGTCTCCAATGCCATAAATATTACCTTTTAAATTCAATTCTTTCAACAAAATCACCTTGCCGCCCTCTTTGCTCAATGGATTCTGGTGTTCATAATCAGTGATTTTACCTTGTTCATCAAACACAAAAGTGTTGGCAAACACATTCTCTTTGGGGATGTGGTATTTTGCCACCACGGGCACAATAAATTCTTTGAAACCACCTGAAACAATCAAAACTTCTTTAGCGTGGTTTTTAAAAAACGAGGCATTACGAGCAAAAGAGGTAGAGACTTTCTTTTTCAGCAAAGCGATTAATTTCTTCAAATCGGCTTCTGTAGCTTCCAAAAGTTGTACTCTTTTTGCCAAACTTTCGGAAAAAGAGAGTTTACCTTCCATCGCTAGGTTGGTATAGTCTTCTATTTTTTTATAAATCTCTTCTTTATTGGTTTTGTTTTTAAGCGATATTCGAGCCAATTCATCTAGCGCTTCTACTTGGGTAAAGGTGCTGTCAAAATCAATGATGTAGGTGTTTTTTTTCATGCAAAATTTCGATTGATTACTTGCCCAAAGGTATAAAAAATTTGTCACCATGAGGAACGCTGAGGAGAGGGAACACGGATTGAACGGAAGAAACGGATGAAAACAGATTTTATCCCCGCTTTGTCACCCTGAGGAAACGAAGGGTCTAAACGGTAGGATATAGAAAGAGACAAGGCAAAAGGAAGAAAAAACAAACTTGCGTGGTTTACCCGCTTTGTAACGATAATGTTACAAAGTATTTATGTATAATTATCAGTCTAATACCTAAAATATCAGGTCTCATCCCTATTTAATAAAACCATAACACAGAAAACAAGGTTTTTTCCAAAATATATACCTAATTTAGAACCGTTATTAATAAATTAAATCCTTTATAAAAAAATGAAAAACATGACAAAAACAATGACCATTGTGCTATGCTTAGCTGCTTTAGGCTTTGCGAGTTGCAAAAACGACGACGTTATTCCTACTAAATCCTCAACAGAAGACCCTACCACTCCAAGTACACCTACCACTACAAAGATGTACACCGTAACCTTTAATGCTACTGGCGGTAGTCCCGTAGCCGCAGTAAGTGTAGCAGAAGGCAAAACACTTGCCAAACCTACCGACCCTATCCAAACAGGGTCTGTGTTTGAAGGATGGTATAATGAAAGCGACTGGA
>JAIEMU010000010.1 GCA_019751895.1 Sphingobacteriaceae bacterium
GTTAAGAATCCCTATCACAAGTGGAAAAATAATTGCTGACCAAACTTTAGGATTTTGGACAGATTTATTCGAATTGTCTCATTATAGAATTTTACGTGGCAGACCTATTCAAGTTTTTAATCATTTACCCACAGGAATAGGCAGAACTGAGATATGCGACAGATTAAATAAAGTTAGAAAATTTAGAAATCGGATTAACCACAATGAACCAATTTGTTTTAATGGCAATAATATAGATTTCAGTTACACAGAAGACGTATACAACTCTATTATTGAACTAATAAGCTGGATAGACCCACAATTAATCGATTGGATTAAAAATATAGATTCAGTTATGATAAAAATAAATAATGCTAAAAAAATATAACTTCCATTAACAGATCTTTACCAAAAGTGGAGTTGAAGTGCTTCGATTGGACATTTGTTTACCTTCTTGCCTTATAGTAGCCACTAATCGTTAGCTATTCAAGTAGGCATCCAAATTGAACACTTAATAAGAAAAACCTAAGTCGTCTCTTGCCAAAAAAAACTAAAACTTGCATTCTTCGTAACAAATCCATTAATTTAGAATCAGAAATAAAACCTAAACTAAATCCATTTTATGTTAAGTATTCGAAACATTGTAAAACAATATGCCGCTCACACTGCGCTAAACAACGTAAGTTTAGAAGTAGAACAAGGAAAAATATTTGGATTATTAGGTCCAAATGGCGCAGGAAAAACCTCTTTAATTAGAATTATTACACAAATTACCGCTCCCGATAGCGGCGAGGTGCTATTTAATGGCGAAAAACTTTCTACCCATCATATTTCGCAAATAGGTTATCTGCCCGAAGAACGTGGCTTGTACAAAAAAATGGAAATCGGCGAGCAGGTTTTGTATCTCGCCAAGCTCAAAGGGTTGTCCACTGCCGAGGCTACCAAACGCATCAAATATTGGTTTGAAAAACTAGAAATGGGCAGTTGGTGGAACAAAAAAGTAGAAGATTTGAGTAAAGGAATGCAACAAAAAGTGCAATTTGTAGCCACCGTTTTGCATCAACCCGAATTGATTATTTTGGATGAACCATTCTCTGGTTTCGACCCCGTTAATGCCGATATCATTAAAAATGAAATCTTAGAACTCAACAAACAAGGAGCGACTTTTATTTTCTCTACCCATAGAATGGAAAGCGTTGAGGAGCTTTGCGACCATATTGCCATCATCCACAAATCAAAAAAAATATTAGATGGCACTGCACAAGAAATCAAGCAGAAATATAGAAATAATACATATCAAATTGAATATTCAGGCGATTTTGATTTCGCAAATTTAGCACCCTCTTTTGATTTGCTTCATCAAGAAAAAAACAAGGAATTTAACTCCGCTAAAATTCAATTGAAAGAAAACCAAAGTGTAAATCAATTGCTTGGCATTTTGCTACCTCACGTAAACATTAGTCGATTAGATGAGGTAATTCCCTCAATGAATGACATTTTTATTGACCAAATTAAACAACAAAACTAAAACCATGAACAAAATATTATTAATTATCCAAAGAGAATATTTATCGCGAGTGAAGAAAAAGTCGTTCATTGTCATGACTTTAGTAACCCCCTTACTCATCGCCGCTGTATATGGATTAATTGGCTATTTATCCTATGAGGGAATGAATAGCAACACCGATACCATTGCCGTGGTGAGCGAAAACAAACATTTAACGGAACAATTGTTGGATACAAAAAAAATAAAATTCAACTATGTAAATGGTTCGTTTGAACAAACAAAAAAAGATTTAGCAAAAGCAGATTTTGACTACATTTTATTTCTTCCCGATTTTGAATTAGGCAACCCAAAAGATATTCAATTGGTGGGCAGTAAGCAGCCTAGTTTAGCATTAAACAACAAGGTGGAAGCTGCCGTTGAAAAATTAATTAGAAACGAGAAATTAAAAAAATCAGGCATCAGCAATAGCGAACTCACCAAATTAGAAACCAGCATCAATATTGACACTAAAAAAATAACCGAAAAAGGAACTGAAGAAGATAGCAGTGCAGGTGCTAGCACCATTATTGGCTCTATTTCAGGTATTTTAATGTTTATGTTTATCATGTTGTATGGCATTCAAGTGATGCGTGGTGTGATTGAAGAAAAAACAAATCGAATTATTGAAGTAATTATTTCATCTGTAAAACCATTTCAGTTGATGATGGGCAAAATTTTTGGCATTGCCTTGGTAGGTTTAACGCAGTTTTTATTGTGGATTGTGCTTACAATTACCATTTCAGGAGCAGCGGTAAGTTTATTTTCTAATGGTAAAGGACTAAAAGAAAACATGGTTAAACAGCAAATGAGTACGCTTAACAACCCAGAAGTACAAAAAGACATAAAAAAGATGCAGGAAAATACTTTTTCTAAAATTGAAAAAAGTGTTGCGAATCTTAACCTTACTAAAATTTCTATTGTATTTGTGTTTTTCTTTTTAGGTGGCTATTTATTTTATAGTGCCTTGTATGCCGCCATTGGTTCGGCGGTGGATAACGAAACCGAAACCCAACAATTTATGATGCCTGTAATGATGCCACTGATGCTGGGCTATGTTTTATCGTTATCGGTGGTCAATTCCGACCCTTACGGAAATATTGCGTTCTGGCTTTCCATTATTCCATTCACCTCTCCCATTGCAATGATGGTGCGCATGCCCTATGGAGTACCCGATTGGCAACTGGCATTGTCTATGGTATTGTTAATTGTAGGTTTTTTAGGCACTGTTTGGATGGCAAGCCGAATTTACCGTGTAGGAATTTTAATGTACGGCAAAAAAGTTACGTTTAAAGAAATGTTTAAGTGGTTTAGTTATAAAAACTAAGCGATTAAAAGCTTTGTTTGGTTTTAAAAATCAAGCAAAGCTTCATATAATTTTTCGGTAGGCAAACCCATCACATTAGTGTAAGAACCAATCATTTTTTGCACCACCACCAAGCCCCACCAATCTTGAACACCATAGCTACCCGCCTTGTCGAAGGGTTGAAAATTATCAATGTAAAAATCAATTTCTTCGTCACTCACTTCTCTACAAAAAACGGCTGTAACATCGTAAAAAGATTTCAAATGATTGTTTTTAGCTAAAGTCACGCCCGTAAAAACCTCGTGCCTTGTGCCTGAGAGCTTTCTCAACATTTGTTGCGCATGCGCTCTGTCGGTTGGTTTTCCTAATATTTCGCCATTCAAAGCCACAATGGTATCCGAGGTAATGACAATTTCGTCTGTTTTGCCTAAAAAAGCTTTTGCCTTTTGTTCAGAAATATAAACGGCAATTTCAGCAGGCGATAATCCTTCAGGAAAACTTTCGTCCACATCTTTTAGAACGACCTCAAATTTCAAGCCCATCAAAGCCAATAGTTCTTGTCGGCGTGGAGATTTAGACGCTAAAATTATATTGTGTTTTTGGTGATACATACGTTTTTTGAAAAGTATTACTTGCCTGAATCAACCGCCATTGGGTTTTCATCAAGCCAATTTTGTTGTACTTTCAATGTTTTTTCGATAACATCTCTCACCGCCATTTTTCCTCCGTTGAATGGAGATATAAAATGAGAAACTGCTTTTATTTCCGTTACAGCATCAGCAGGACAAGTAGCAATGCCAACCAATTGAATAACTTTTAAATCAGGAATATCATCGCCCATATAAAGCACTTGATGCTTTTGGATTTGATGTTTTGCTAAAAAATCTTGATAAACTTTCACTTTATCGCCAACACCTAAAAAAATAGATTTGATTCCTAAATTTTCAAATCTTTTGCGCATAGCAATACCGTCTCCACCCGAGATAATACAAACGTGATAACCTTTCTTAACTGCCAATTGCATGGCATAACCATCTTTGATATTGAAAGTACGTAAACCCTCCCCAGTTTCTGTAACCTGAATACTGCCATCTGTAAGCACACCATCTACATCAAATACAAAGGTGGTAATGTGTTTCAAGTTTTGTAAAAACATGTCTTAGTCTTGATTATCTCGCCACTCGTAAACCCAAGCCGATTGAATTTGTTCCAAATGTCCTTCGTTACTTTCTTCTCTCGTTCCCTTAAAATTAGGTATTTCCAACACCCATTCCAACAATTCGGTAAAACGAATGCG
>JAIEMU010000096.1 GCA_019751895.1 Sphingobacteriaceae bacterium
TAGGGCTTTTGGCGTCCAAATGTTTAAGTGTATAATTTGATCCCCACGGCGATAAGAGTTTACCTCTGGAATACCTTTATTTTTTAATCTTAGTAGTTTTCCACTTTGTGTGCCTGGTTCTATTTTTATTTTTACTTTTCCGTCAATAGTTGGTACTTCAAGGCTAGTACCTAGGGTTGCGTCCACAAAATTTAGGTGTAAATCGTAAACGATATTACTGCCTTCACGTTTCAATATTTCGTGGGGAATTTCTTCAATTAAGATAATCAAATCGCCGTTAATTCCACCATTTGGTGCTGCATTTCCTTTTCCGTTCATGCTCAGTTGCATGCCTTCACTTACGCCTGCAGGGATGTTGATTGAAATAGTTTCTTCACCTTTTTCTACACCTTGACCATGACAAGAACCACATTTTGCAGTAATTTGTTGACCGCTTCCGCTACAAGTAGGGCAGGTTGCGGTGGTTTGCATTTGACCTAAAATGGTATTGGTTACTCTTCTAACCGCTCCGCTACCACCGCAGGTATTACAAGTGCTTACACTTGAACGGTCTTTTGCGCCTGAACCTCCGCAAGTGTTGCAACTAATTTGTTTGGTTACTTTTATTTTTTTCTCTACGCCGTTGGCAATTTCTTCTAAGGTAAGTTTTACTTTTATGCGTAGGTTACTTCCCTTACTTACCCTTCGTCCGCCACCACGTTGACCGCCACCACCACCAAAAATATCTCCAAATTGACTGAAAATATCATCCATATCCATGCCGCCAAAACCACCACCAAAACCACCACCAGGGTTTCCTCCGCCACCGCCCATACCGGCATGACCAAATTGGTCGTAGCGTTGTTTTTTTTCGGGATTGCTTAGTATTTCATAGGCCTCGGCAGCTTCTTTAAATTTATCTTCAGCCGATTTGTCGTTTGGGTTTTTGTCGGGGTGATATTTAATCGCCATTTTGCGATATCCCTTTTTTATCTCTTCGGCAGAGGCGTTTTTAGCTACGCCCAATACATCATAAAAATCTCTTTTGCTCATAATTTTAATTTCCTACTACTACTTTTGCAAAGCGGATAATTTTGTCGTTTAGCGTATATCCTTTTTCTAATTCATCTACTACTTTACCTTTCAAATCCTCGCTTGGCGCAGGGATGTTGGTAATGGCCTCGTGAATGTCAGCATCGAATGATGTGTGTAGGGTTTCCATTTCTTTTAACCCTTTGTTGGCTAAAATGCTTTTTAATTTGGTTTGAATTAAAATTACGCCTTCACGCACTGGCGCTACTTCTGTGCTGTTTTCGGTTGCTTTTAGGGCTCTGTCAAAATCATCTAAAACAGATAATAATGAAACCACTACATCTTTACTTGCTGTTTGTAAAAGTTCAACACGTTCCTTTTGGGTTCTACGTTTGTAATTGTCAAATTCAGCAAAAAGGCGCAAGTATTTGTCGTTTAACTCTGTTTTTTCGAGTGCAAATTTTTCTTCAATACTAAGTTCTTCTACTTCTGAAACCTCATTTATGGGGTTTTCTACTTCATTTACATTCGCTTCAACGTTGGTATCCATATCTTCGTTTTGATTCTTTTTTTTCTTGTTAAACATAAAGCTATTTCTTTTTTAATTGTAAACACAAAAGTTTTGCCATAAATAAAAAATCAGCCAATATGTCGGGTTTTTTCATTAACCGTGAACATATTGGCTGATTTTTAAATTTCCCCGACAGCTTAGCTTACGCTAATTTCGTTGGATATTTTTCCATTTTCGCATTTCAAAATACGAGCTGGAATGCTTTTCATTACCTGATAATCGTGTGTAGCGATGATGACGGCTGTGCCGCTCAAACTTAATTCTTTAAGTAACAACACAATGTCTTCGGAAGTGTTAGGATCTAAATTTCCTGTAGGTTCATCTGCTAAAATGATTTCAGGGTTGTTTAACAAAGCCCTTGCAATTACAATTCTTTGTTGTTCGCCACCCGACAATTCGTAAGGCATTTTTTTGAGTTTAGAAAGTAAACCTACTTTCTCTAAAACATCTTTTATCTGCATTTCAATTTTCGCAGCTTCTTTCCAGCCTGTGGCTTTCAACACAAATTCTAAATTATCTTGCACATTTCTGTCGCCAAGTAGTTGGAAATCTTGAAATACAATTCCTAATTTTCGGCGTAAGTATGGGATTTCATCATCACTTAATTTTTTTAAATCAAAACCAATTACATTTCCTTCGCCTTTACTTAAATGAAGATCCCCATAAATTAATTTCAATAAGCTACTTTTCCCTGCGCCCGTTTGACCAATTAAGTAGATAAATTCTCCACTTTTTATTTCGAGATTTACGTTTGATAATACGAGGTGTTTTTGTTGATAAACATCAACGTTTTTTAAATGGATAAGGGTGCTATTTGTCATTTTTTATTAAAGTTCTAATACGGTCATTTCGCCAAAAGGAGCATCGTTTATAATTTGCATAATGTGTGCTTGTTTGTCTCCTAAGCCAATTTTTTCTAAAGATTTATCGGGTCTATCTACTCTAAAATAAGCTAAGAGTGTAAAACCTTCATCTCGAAGTTGTACGTAATCGGGTATTTTGGCAATGCCTTTTGTTTTGAGTAAATACATTTGCCCAAAAATACTATTTCAAATTGAAAAAAACTATTCTAATTATTAGAATAGTTTTCAATTTTAGGCGTTTTATTTTACCGTTATGGTTTTGATTTGAGAAGTATGTGCGCTAAAATAGCCCAATGCACCACCTTTAATATTTGATACTGGATTGCTTGGCGCCGTATTTTGATTCGATTCTATGCTGTCCCAGTATTTATAAATATTTTCATCAATACATTGCAGTTCTACTTTTACAATGTCTCCTGGTTTCAATTTTTCTTTTATTGTTTCATCTTCATTATCATCTCTGCTTCGTAAAAAGTCTCTGATGGGTCTTCCATCGGTATATTCATCATTGGAAGAATAATTTTGTTTGCTCACTTTACCATTTATAGTTTGTATGTATCGGTAACTATTGCCTCTTCCTTTTGGGTCGGTATAAGCAAGGTGTACATATTTTTCATTTACACCAAAGACTGTTACATTTTTTATGTAAATAGAATCTAGTTCAACTTTTACAGGTATTTTTGAAATAGCTGTAAAAGTTTCTCCATCTACAATTACTTTTAAGGTATAGGTATGTCCCACTGTTCCCATAATTACGGGATTTTGATAGCTTCCATTTTCTTTGTTGAAATTAAGGAGAACTGGGGTGTTGTCGTTTTCTTGTATCGTTACAGTTGCATTTTCAATTGCTGGAAAAACATTTGGGTCGCTAAAATTTACGGTTTTGCTAATTTTTATGTTGCAAGAATTTGCTTCAGTGCTTAAAAAGCCCTCAACTACAAATTTTTTATTTACATCATTAAGCTTTATATCAATTACTCTTTCGCAAGCGGAAAGCAATAGTAAAGTTCCTGTTAGCGCTAAAAGGCTAATTTTTTGGAATATTTTTTTTGAACGATTCATATTTATGAGTATAAAAATGTTGATTTAGAATTTAAAATTATATGAAATAGATGGAATAAATTTAAACAAGGCAACTTGTACTGCTTCGGTTCTGCTAGGGTCTTTTGCGTTGTCTCTAAAATCGATTGAAAAAGCATTTTCTCTGCCATAGGCGTTAAATACGCTAAATGACAACTCAGAAGTATATTTTTTAGTGGTTTTCAATACTTTCGTTGCGCCGATATCTAAACGGTGATAATCTGGCATTCGGTACCCATTTCTTTCTGTATAATAAAATTGTGTTTGATTGTTTATAGTGTATTTTCCGCTAGGGAAGGTAACGGCATTTCCTGTGTAAAATACCCAATTGGCGGATAAAGTCCAAGCGTCACTTAGTTTATATGTACCTACAATGGCAATGTCGTGGGTTCTGTCTTGGCGAGCATTGTACCAATTGTTGCCATTGATACCATCGATTTGTTTTTCAGATTTAGACAAGGTGTAACTCATCCAACCAGTTAGCTTTCCTACTTTCTTTTTGAATAAAAATTCAATTCCATAAGCTCTACCTTTTCCATACAAAAGTTGAGTTTCTAATTCGTCAGC
>JAIEMU010000011.1 GCA_019751895.1 Sphingobacteriaceae bacterium
GCATTAATAAATTTACACACATTTAAATTTAAATAAAAAAAACTACGAATGAATTGGACATTTTCAAATAAAACATTTACAAGAGAAGCCCATAATTACGATGGTTTAATATTAATTGGTGGGTCTGTTTTTCAGGATTTATCATATTCTTTATATCGAGGATATATAGGTAGGTACTTGACTTTCAAAAGATTATCCAAGTTAGGAAAAAAGTCATTTGTAATTGGTGCTAATTTGGGTCCGTTTAATACATTCTTTGGTAAGAATATTATCTATAAGTCGATAAAACATGCTAGCTCAGTTTGTGTCCGAGATAAATTTTCATATGATTTATTAAATAGCTGGGGGTTGGCTTATAAGTCAAAAGTAGCTCCAGATTTTATTTTTGGTTATGATTATCAACCAAAAGTTCAAGTTGCCAGTGCAAAAAATATATTGGGGATTTCTATACTTAATACTAAGTTAAATCCAGAAGTTCGTGATATATATATTCATAAGATGTCTGAGTTAATCAATGCATACTTGGAACAGGATAATACTCATCAAGTAAGACTATTTGGATTTGATGGTGGACATGAAAATGATGGTTTAATTATTGATTTAGTCTTAAATGAAGTGTTAGATAAAACACGAGTTACTAAAATAGAATATAACGCTAAGATTACCATCGAAGAGTATTTAGAATTATTTTTAGAATGTGGCTTTATGATTGCAAATCGCTTTCATTCAATGGTTTTGGCAGCTAAATATAATATTCCATTTTATCCAATTATTTACTCGAAAAAGACATCAAATGTTTTAAGTGATATGAAGTATCAATTTGATAGCATCGAGTATGCAAATATTGCTCAGTTAGATAGTCAGGCTTTAATTAAAAGTATTATGACTAACCAACGTAATTTTATTTTGCCAGAATCATACTCACATGAGGCATTAAATCATTTTTATGGACTAGATAATTTAAAGTAATATATTTATTATCAGGCTTATTAAGAAGGAAAGTAGTTGAAGAAATTTACTAAATATTTTGGATATACTACAAGGAATACAACAGAGGGTGGTGGTTCACGTAATAATGCGATAATTCACGAGCTTGAAAAAACAGGTTGTGAGATGTATATTTATTTTCCAACAAATAGATTATTTCGCATATTAAAAGGACTAGTATTTATTGTTCAATTATTAGCTTATAAGGATGAAAAAATTTTTATCCATTATACGATATTTAGATACATGTTCACTGATCGTATAATATGTAATCCTGTTGTTTTGTACTGTATAATCAATGTTCTTTCCTTTTCTGGTTCAAGAAATAAGATTATGATTGAAGTAAATGATTTACCTCATGAACAGGCAATTGATCTTGATTTACCACATAATAAATTAGATTTATTTGATAAAAAATTATATAAATTGAATAATCTTAAATTTGTTTTTGCTTCAATATCAATGAGAAATTATGTTGTGAAGCAACATTCTTTAGATGATGCTAGAACAAGTGTATTAATTAATGGTTCTCCATTATTATCACAATCACAAGTACCGCTTCAAAAGACACAATCAAATATAATTAACTTTGTCTATGCTGGAAGTTTAAATAAAGGCAGACAAATAGAACAACTAATAAATATATTTAATAATACGCAGCATAATTTATTTTTGTTAGGTGACGGTGGAGAATGGATAATAAATGAATTTGGTGAGTTTAAAAATATTAAGTATTTAGGTTCTAAAACAGAGCATCAAGCCTTAGAATTTGTTGCATCATGTGATATTGGATTGATACCATATGATGATAGTAAATTTTATTATAATATTTGTTTTCCAACAAAAGCATCATTTTATATATGTGCGGGTATTCCTTTTTTATCGACTAATTTAGAGGAGTTAAAATTGCATTTTGGTTCAGAAGTTGCATTTTATTATTCAATAAATGATTGGGGGAGTTTTATTTGTGAAAAATTATATCCAGATTTGATATTGTCTATGAAAGATAATATCAAAAAAATATCGGCCAATTACAATTGGAGTAATTTAATCATTAATTGGTTAAATAAGTAATGTTGGCTTATTATTTAATATTTTTTTTGATACTTGGATGTATCATTGTTAAACTAGATACACCAAAACTAGAATTACCAATGCTTTATATGATTGGTATAGTTTTAGTTTGTTTTGCTGGTTTTAGAGGGATCGGTGTTGATAGAGATATTAAAAACTATTGGAATATGTTTGACTATTCAGAGTCGTTAAGTGACTTTCCTACTCAAGAAGTTATGGCAAAATTAATTCCAATTAGTTTAAAATTTGTTGGTATCTATTCTTTTGGAATCGCCATATTAGTTTTTGCGATATTGTCAGTAAGTTTAAAAATTTATGCTATAAAAAAATATTCTTATGCTCCATTAGCATCAGTATTATATTTTTTTAGTTGGCTATTTTTGCTTCAAGATTTTACTCAAATTCGTGCCGCGGTTGCAGTTGGGATTTTATTGTTTGCAGTGCAAGATATTTACCATCGTAATTTATTTAGATTTATTTTAAAAGTCGGTTTAGCTTGTTTGTTTCATTACTCATCTTTATTGATAGTTCCGCTATACTTTGTTAGTAAAGAAAATCTCAACAAAAAAATATATTTAATTTTGCTTGGTATCTTTATCGGCTTAGGTTTACAAAAATCTATCAATATGTTTACTCTGATACCTGGGTTAACTGCGGTAAGTATTAAATTGAATACTTACATGCTCTTCCAAGGAATGACTGAGATTAATGTAATAAATATTAACTCATTGATAAATGTGATGCTGGTTATTATTTTAGTGTTAAATTATGAAAAAATTAAACAGTATTCAAATTATTCAGTAATTTTTATTAAACAATCTTATTTTTCTTGTTTATCGTATTTTGTATTATCTGCGGTTCCTGTTTTAGCGTTTAGAGTAAGCGAACTTTATGCTATTGCAAATATAATTACAGTTAGTTATTTGTGTGTTGTATTCAAGAAAACATCGTATTTTTTCAGTTTTATTATTGTTTTAAGTCTATTATTGTTGAGTTTAAATTTATTCAAGCAAAATTTAGTAGGTTCTTATTTTACAAGGTTCTAATATGCATAATTTAGATATTGTGATTGTTAATTGGAATGCTGGTGAGCAGTTATTAAATTGCATTACTTCAATTCAAAATTCTGTATTTAGTGGTTTTGTGTTAGATCGTATAATTGTGGTTGATAATGCATCTTTTGATAATTCATTATCTTTATTACCACAATGGGAAAAATTATCTATTATTAAGTCTAGTTCTAATTTAGGATTCGGTAAAGCTTGTAATTTAGGAGCTAAGCAGTCAACTGGAAATTTAGTATTATTTTTAAATCCTGACACTCAGTTAATGCCAGATAGTTTGGATCAAGCAATTAGTAAATTTATAGCTATTAATAGTACTTCTAAATATGGTGTTTTAGGGGTTCAGTTACGTTATGAAAATGGAGCCATCCAAAAATCTTGTGCTAATTTCTTTACCTTATCACGTTATATTAGTGAATCACTTGGTTTTTCAAAGTTTTTTCCTAATTCAGGTATTCACCAAGTAAATTTTTCTCATAATGAAAGTAGATATGTTGAGCATGTAATTGGTGCGTTTTATCTGATGAATAAAGAAGTATTTAACTCAGTTGGTGGTTTTGATGAGGATTATTTTGTTTATTTTGAAGATTTAGATTTATCATATCGCCTTTATAAGCTAGGTTATAAATCATATTTTTATACTGGTACACATGTTATGCATGTCGGTGGTGGTTGTTCTCAACAGATAAAAGCTACCAGATTATTTTATGTTTTACATAGCAAATTACCCAGCACTGACAACGCCTGCTCTATGCCGCAGGCAGCGTCACGCTAACTTCCAAACCCGGGCTAGCGTTGCGCACAGCAAAGCTGCCGCCGTGGGCCGTAGCAACCAGTTTGCACAGGTACAGGCCCA
>JAIEMU010000026.1 GCA_019751895.1 Sphingobacteriaceae bacterium
ATTTTTTCATATATATTGCCTACAACTTGATTTGTAGAGTTTAAGGTGATATTATTTTGATATGAATTATTTCTAACAACTAGGGATATACTTAGTATAAAAAAAAATAAAAACAAAAAAAGGTTATTATATTTTTTTAAGAAAATCCAAAAATCACGCATTTTTTAGGCTTTTTTTCTGTACTAATATTTTATTAGTACAGAATATTATCGGATTAAGAATTTAAAATTACCTATATTTTTTAAAGCAATACCTGTGCCACGCACAACAGCTCTTAAAGGATCTTCGGCTACGTGTACAGGTAATTTTGTTTTACTACTGATACGTTTTTCTAAACCACGCAACAATGCGCCACCACCAGTTAAGTAAATGCCTGTTTGGTAAATGTCAGCAGATAATTCAGGAGGAGTGATTTCTAGAGCTTTTATAATTGCTTCCTCTAATTTAGAGATAGATTTATCTAAACAGTGTGCTATTTCAGTATAAGTAACAATTATTTGCTTAGGTACACCCGTCATTAAATCACGACCTTGTACAGATAAATCTGCAGGTGGATCAGTCAATTCTGGTAAAGCAGCACCCACTTCAATTTTGATTTTTTCTGCAGTTCTTTCGCCAATCATAATGTTGTGTTGACGACGAATATAATTGATAATGTCCGAATCGAAATTGTCTCCCGCTACACGAATAGATTGTTCGCAAACGATACCTGATAAGGCAATTACTGCAATTTCTGTTGTGCCACCGCCTATGTCAATGATCATGTTGCCCATAGGTTCTTCCACGTCTATTCCAATACCTACGGCTGCTGCCATTGGTTCGTGAATGAGGTAAACTTCTTTTGCTCCAGCTATTTCTGCACTATCTCTAACAGCTCTTTTTTCAACTTCCGTAATTCCTGAAGGAATGCAAATCACCATGCGCAAAGATGGAAACATCCAGCCTTTTCCGCCGTTCAGCATTTTAATCATTCCCTTAATCATTACTTCAGCAGCATTAAAATCTGCAATTACACCATCTTTTAGAGGTCTAACTGTACGGATATTATCGTGAGTTTTTCCTTCCATTTGCATGGCTTTTCTTCCGATAGCAAGGATTTTGTTTGTCTCTCTATCGAAAGCCACAATCGATGGTTCGTCCACAACAACTTTATCATTGTGTATAATTAAAGTGTTGGCGGTTCCTAAATCGATGGCTATTTCTTGAGTAAACCAATTAAATAAACTCATTTTTTTTGATGTTTTATGGGGTGTAATCTACTGATTGCAAATATAGTTTTTTTTATTTGTTTTTTATTAAATAAAAATTAGTGTTTAAAGTGTCTAATTCCCGTTGTTACCATCGCGATTTTTTTATCATTCGCCATGTTTATGGAATCAAGGTCTTTGATAGAACCACCAGGCTGTAAAACAGCGCTAATGCCGGCTGCTGCTGCAATTTCTACGCAATCTGGAAAAGGGAAGAAAGCATCTGAGGCCATCACTGAACCTTTTAAATCGAAGTTAAATTCATTTGCTTTTACAATGGCTTGCTTCAAGGCATCTACCCTAGAGGTTTGTCCAACGCCGCTCGCAAGTAAAACATTGTTTTTAACAAAAATAATTGTATTTGATTTGGTGTGTTTCACAATTTTGTTGGCGCAAATTAAATCGCTTATTTCATCTTTTGTAGGCGCTATTTCTGTTACAACAGTCATTTGTGATTCGTTTTCAATCGCCAAATCTTTGTCTTGTTCAATTACTCCGTTTAGTAAAGTTTTGAATTGTTTAGCACTCAATTCAACTTCTTTTCGTTCAAGAATTACCCTGTTTTTTTTGGTTTTAAACAATTTGATTGCCTCTTTTTGATAAGATGGAGCAATTAAAACTTCAAAAAATAAATTATTAATTTCTGTGGCTGTAGCTAAATCAATTTCTTGATTGGTAATCAAAACCCCACCAAAAGCAGAAACAGGGTCGCAGGCTAAAGCTTTTTTCCAAGCTTCTAAAACGGTATTGCAACTTGCCAAACCACAAGCGTTGGTGTGTTTTAAAATTGCGAAAGTAGGACTGGTAAATTCGTCAATTAAACTTACTGCCGCATCTACATCTACCAAATTGTTGTAGCTTAATTCTTTGCCATTGTGTTTGGTAAACATTTTTTCTAAATCACCATAAAAAGTTCCTTTTTGGTGAGGATTTTCGCCATAACGAAGGCTTTGCGAAGTTTGAATACTTTGTTTAAATACTTGTAAAGGTTCTTCTGTATTGAAATAATTGAAAATTGCACTGTCGTAATGTGAAGAAATATGAAACGCTTTTTTTGCATAAGCTTTACGTTGTTCAAGGCTTGTTTGGTTTTCTTGGTTTGCCAATTGATCGTGTAAAGTGCTATAGTCGTCTTTTGAAGCAATGATTACCACATCGTTGAAGTTTTTTGCAGCCGCTCTAATCAAAGAAATGCCACCGATATCTATTTTTTCGATAATTTCTTCTGCGGTGCCTTTTGCTTCCACGGTTTCTTCAAAAGGGTATAGGTCAACAATAACCAAGTCTATTTCAGGGATTTCGTACTGATTTATTTGAACGGCATCTTCTTTTAAATTTCTTCTATTTAATATTCCTCCAAATATTTTAGGGTGCAATGTTTTTACTCTGCCGCCTAAAATTGAAGGAAAATTTGTTAAATCTTCAACTGCAGTTACGGCTACACCTAATTCTTTGATGAAATTTTCGGTTCCTCCCGTTGAGAATATTTGCACACCTTGCTTGGCAAGTAAATGAATCAGTGGAGCTAAACCATCTTTGTAGTAAACAGATACTAATGCGCTTTTTATTTTTACAGGTTGTGTCATTTTTTTGTTTTTTTTCGCAAAGGTAAAAAAAAAAATCGATTGATGGGTTTCTCGTGAAAAAGGTGATATTTTAAATGGGGTGCTATTTTTTGAAAGTAATTTATGGCTTTATTTTACTTTTTATTTAAATTATTGAATTTGTTTTGTTAACTATTTAATTGATTATGAAATTAAAAAGAAAAAATCAGGGTAATTTTATTAAATTTGCAGGCGAAATTTTTTGCAATAATAAATCAGTATGATAAATAAAAACAATAGGAATAGTCGTGATGACAAGTCCACGTCAGAGAAAAGAACAAGGTCAACAGGCAGTCGTTCTTCAAATGATAAAAAAGAAGGAAGAGATTCGAACGATAGTAAACGAAAATCATTCTCTTCAAAACCAAGCGATTCAGGGTATAAACCAAAATCGTTTTCTTCAAAATCAGCCGATTCAGGCTTTAAATCTAAGTCTAGCGACGGTTTCAAACGCCCAGGTGAAGGTTTTAAATCAAAATCAAGCGAAGGTTTTAAACGTTCTTCAGAATCAGATGCTTCAGGAACAAAAAAACGCAGTTATGTAAAGAAAGATAATTTTGGAAAAGAAAATGTCTTTAAGAAAAGAGAGGGCGTAGCAGGTGTTTCAAGAAGTACCGACAGCAGACCTTATCGCAAACGTGCAGAAGATGGTGAAAGAACTTTTACTTCGGATTTTAAAGGCAAACGCCCATATACAAAACGAGAAAAAAACACAGAAATTAAAAAAGTTGATGATGGTACGATTCGTTTGAATCGTTTTATTGCCAATTCGGGAGTATGTTCTAGACGCAAAGCGGATGAATTAATTGCGGCTGGTGTTGTTTCTGTAAATGGTGTTGCCATTACTGAATTGGGACACAAGGTTGATCCATCAAAAGATGAAATTAGATACAATGGAGAGTTGTTGAAGCGTGAAAAGAAAACTTACGTTTTACTAAACAAACCTAAAGATTATATTACCACTACCGATGATCCACAGGAGCGTAAAACGGTTATGCAATTGGTTGAAAAAGCCAGTAGAGAACGTATTTACCCAGTTGGGCGATTAGATAGAAACACTACTGGTTTGTTGTTGATGACCAATGACGGTGACTTGGCAGATAAATTAT
>JAIEMU010000028.1 GCA_019751895.1 Sphingobacteriaceae bacterium
ATTCAGGATTAAATTTAACTGATATTAATGATAAATTATCGTCTTTTAAAGAAGTTGGTATTCCCGAAAATCAATTAAATAATTTTGATAAATCATTAAATGAAAATAAAGAATTTAAATTTAGTGATGCTGGAGTTAGTAAGAAAGTTGTGCCACTCAATTACGATGAAGCCTCATTTAATAAGCTATTAAATAACGGTACGTTTGATGATGCACAAAACAAAATATTTGCCGTCAATCAAGATTTTTTTAAACAACCGCTGGATGTAATAAATAAAATTGAAGACACCGTAAGCGCTAGTGGTGGTGAAATTAAATCTTTTGATTATAAAGACAGAGTAAATAATTGGTTTGATAAAAATGAACTACAAAAAGAAACTGGCTGGTCATCAAAAATCACTGAAAATATTGGTTCCGAAGCAGAGGCTAATATTTATAAAAACGCGAATTTAAAAGAAGCTGTAAATGGCGAACAAATTTCATTACAGAGAGAGGATTTAGATCCAAGTACAAAAGATAATTTTGGTAGAACAAACTTGGAGCGTGTAAAATCTGGATTATCGCCATTAACGAAATCAGGGGAAACTCTAGAGTTGCATCATATTGGGCAAAAAATAGACTCGCCACTTGCTGAATTAACGCAGCAAGATCATAGAGGGCAAGGTAATGACACCATTTTGCATGATAAAACCAAAGTGAGTGAGATAGATAGAAATTCTTTTATGAGTGAGCGAAAAGAATATTGGTTAAATCGGTTTAGTGATACTATTTAAAAAAGAGGTATATTTATGATTGATTTAATTAAAAAATTAACTCAAGCTAAAGGGCTATATAAATTAGCTGGCGCTAGTTCAAAGCAAATAACACTAGCGCAAGAAAAATTGTCGTTTAAATTTCCTGTAGATTATCACGAATTTCTCAAAAATTTTGGTGCTGTTTCATTTGGAAATTGTGAATTATTAGGAATAGCGCTTTCTGATTCTTTAAACGTCGTGATTGCAACGGAAAGAGAACGTAAACTCTCTGCACAATTTCCATTAGATATGATTTTGATTGAAAACTATGGTTATGAAAGTTTATTAGCACTTATGGACAAAAATGGAACCATTTATCAATGGTCACCAACTAGTATAAAACAAATTGCTACGAGTTTTTCTGAGTATGTATTAGCTCGGTTAAATGAGCAGTAAATAACATATTGAGGTTAAGATGAAAAATAATATTTTTGAAATTATAGTTACATCGACAATGAGTTCAGGCAAATCAACTTTACTTAATGCGGTTATTGGTAAAGAATTACTACCTTCAAAAAATGAAGCGTGTACTGCCCGAGTTTGTCGCATCGAAGATGACGATAGTAAACAAGGTTTTTTTATTCGTAAAAAAATGTCAAATGGAAACACTCTGTTAGAAAAATGTACTCCAGAAAAAATTGACGAAATGAATAGTATTACAGATGAAAATTATATTGATATAGTCGGAGAAATACCAAGCATAATAAATATGGATAAGAGGCTTGTAATTTATGACACACCTGGTCCAAATAATTCATGCGATGATAGTCATCGAGATGTAACTAAGTCGATCTTACATGATGGTAATTATGGTTTAATTTTATATGTAATTAACGCAACTCAAGTAGGTATAAATGACGATCAGCAATTACTTATTGAAATAAAATCTGTGATTAACCAGTCAACTGAGCATAAAGATGTGTTATTTGTAGTTAATAAAATTGATGAGATTGATGATGAGAAAGAGTGTTCTAGCTCATTAATGAAAAACATTCAAACGTATTTAGAAAATAATGGTTTTAAAAATCCGATTATTTTGCCCGTTTCAGCATACTACGCTTTGTTAGCTAGAAAAATTATGCAAGGTGATAAATTAACCCGTAGAGAAGAAATTTCACTATTTTATCAATTACAGCATTTTGAAAATAATCCTGTTGCTTTTCTAAAGTTAGCGCATGTTCCGATAACAATACGAAAATATTCTAAAGAACAAGTTAAATCGCTCAATGAGTCATCACCTAATAAGCATTATCAGATTAATAAGTTATCCGTTAGTGATAACAGGTTAAATGCGTTTATCCATTATACTGGGCTTGGACTATTAGAACACATAATTCAAAAGTTATTAACTGATACGGCTACATTAGACGGTGCGTTAATTTCACTGGCTAATATTTTTGGAACTTACTTTGATGTTCAAAATGAAATTAAATTACGAGACTCCAAAATTTCGGCAACGCAAAAAATATCTTTTATCAACAGAATGTTTAAAGGTAAGGGTGCATTGCGTAAAATACATCGCCGAGCAAACCGAAGACGCTGACACATACTTTATTATGCGATAGGTCTCGTTTAATGATGCGAATAAATTATTGATGGAGTTAATGCCGATTGTTATCAAAATTATGATGGACAGTCCGCAGGAATATTGGTCGCCAGTTAGTTATCCAGTTCAGAAGTAGAAATATATTATGTCAGATTTACCAAGTGAGATAAATAGAATTAGATTATCGCAATTATTAAGGATAGCTAGTTTTGTTAATGAAAAAATGATTCGTGCCAGAGCGGCTGATGCAGAACATCAGAATTGGGACGATGACTTGTATGCAGAATGTTATTTTGATTTTTGCCGTTGCGTGTCCTGTAAAAGTGAGAATACTAGAGACGATTATCAAAGCAGTAGAATCGAGTATCGTAAAGCCAAAGCTAAATGGTTAACGCTTCAACATAATTATCCTATTTTTCTAAAGTTAACGTTATCACAACTACTTGAGTTGGCTAACTTATATGAACTTGTAACAGGATACTCATCTTGGACTAATTACAAAGGGCGGTTTAATAAAATGCGTCTAACTCAAGATAATATTGCGGAATTTCAACGCTTGAGCAATTTGGAGGATAGTGAGCTAGAAAATTCATATAATAAGAGTTCATTTCATAATGGGATTATCTTAATTCAGACAATGCGTAAAATTAATAAATTTATCTCAGTACATGAATATATCAACGACGTTATTCCTATACAAATATATTTTGCGGCATTAACTGAAAAACCTCAGCATGTGCAAACACTGGCACAAGCCAGCCAAAAATATACGTACTATCATAAGATGTATCACCCACAATTACGGGTGTTTTTCCCAACTACTAATGGGAGTGATGATTTCTGTTAATTTTGCAGCATTAGCTAAATACAGTAAAGTAGAAGCTAGCTGGCAGCGAATATTGCAATAAACATCAACTATTACATGAATTGTTTAATCCAGCAATCAGCATTTATTTCCCAACTTCAGACGCAGAAAAATTTATCAATTACTATGTAAAATATAATCCATTGAATTATAAAAACTATAATTTACAAAAGACAATATTCACCAAATACATAAACAAATCAGTGTAAAATTAGAACTATTTATCAACTCTGCGTGCTGTACTGGTTTTTCAAGCCAAATTGTTATAATAACTTCCTGAAATAGAAATTAGCTTTATCAAACCGTAAGAAATACGGAATTACTCACACAGGAAGTGAAAATGGAAAATAAATTCAAATTATGGACAGGTAATCAGGTAATTGAACCAAATGCGTATCAACAAATTCTCCGGATTGCCGATTTACCAATTTTAGCTGGTCACTTGGCGATTATGCCTGATGTTCATTTGGGTAAAGGTGCAACCGTTGGCTCGGTGATTCCGACCCGTAGTGCGATTATTCCTGCCGCCGTTGGCGTTGATATTGGCTGTGGGATGTGTGCGGTGCTAACTAATTTAACCGCGAATGATTTACCCGATAATTTAGCGGCATTACGAAATCAAATTGAGCGCGATATACCAGTTGGCTTTAATCAGCATAATCGTGATGTGTATTTACTTGGTGCAGCTGGAGAGCAATATAAAAATAATCTCTGCCATACAATTAATCAA
>JAIEMU010000199.1 GCA_019751895.1 Sphingobacteriaceae bacterium
TCTATACGAAAAATTAAAAAACGAGAAATACCCTAAAAAAGATTAATTATGGCAAACCCTAAAGTACCACAGGAGTTTTGGAGCTCCTACATCGTAGAAAAATTATTTAAAACCAATCCGCACATGAAGCTCGCATTTGATGAGAGCAAGTATGTAAAAGGAGGTTCTATCGTTTACATCCCACAATCGGGGGGTAAACCTAATGTAGTGAAAAACAGAAGTACACTACCTGCAGCGGCAGTTCAAAGAGCCGATACCGTTGTATTTTATCCACTAGATGTTTGGACAACAGACCCGACAAATATTACCTGGGCAGAGGCTAACGAAATTAGTTACGCAAAGCAAGATAGTGTATTGGGCGACCACACGAGTGTGTTGGCTGAAACAGCAGGCGATGAAATTTTGCTTAGTTGGGTAAGAGGGTTTAAACCAACAGTAGGTGGAGGTTCGGCAGTTGATTACTTGCCAACATCAAGAATGATTGCCACCGCAGGCGTGTCGGCCCCAGTAAACCCAAATGATGGGCAAACAGGCACCCGTTTGGCATTTACCTATAAAGAGGTGAGTAAAATGCAAGCATTGTTTAATAAAGACGGCGTGGCAAAAGAAGACCGCTATGCTATCATTGAAAGCTATATGCTAGAGCAATTGATGGAGAGTTTAACCACCAATCAAATGCATGCTTTTGAGCAAACGGCAGATTTGAAAAACGGAATCTTAGGTCGTTTATATGGTTTTACCATTTTAGACAGATCGTCTGTTTTAGCATTTAATAAAACGACAAAACAACCTATCCCAATGGGGCAAGCATTGGCGGCAACCGACAATTTAGCCGCATTGTTTTGGCAAAAAAACAGCGTTAGTGTTTCATTGGGAGATACTGAGTTGTTCCAGGACGAAAAGAATCCATTGTATTACGGTGACGTGTATTCAGGCTTAATTAAACTAGGCGGAAGATGTAGACGTGAGGACTGGAAAGGTATCGGCGTAGTGGTGCAAACAGAGGCGTAGAGGACGTTTTACGTTATACGTTCAACGTTGAAAAAAAATAGGTTAATAAAAAAGTGCGGGGCGGCTAAGTGCCACCCGCTTAACCTTTGAATAGATTTGAGATAACAGATTTCAGATATAAGATTGATGGAAGCAAAAAACATTATAGCCGTAGCGAAGCGCTACGTTGGGCAGAAGGAAAAGAAAGGCAATAGCGGATTTGTATCGGCTGGGTTTGAAGCTGCGATGAAGTTGGCGGGTTGGTTTTTGGGTGCGCCCTGGTGTGCATTTTTTGTGAGAATGGTATTGCTAGAGGTATATGCTTCGGATGCTAAAAAATTGGTGGTTATAAAGAAATGTTGCAGTGGGAATGCTCAACAGACGTTTAAGAACTTTAAAGCTGATGGCACATTTGCCACGGGCGATGTACCGAAAGAGGGTGCATTGGTAGTATGGCAATTGGGTGATAGCGAAAAGGGACACATCGGGTTTGTTGAGTATGCAAAGGTGCTAGACAATGTGATGGGTACGATTGAGGGAAACACCAATGGTGCCGGCAGTAGAGAGGGTGACCAAGTAGCCGCCAAGCCGAGAACGATTGAAAGAGCGTTTAGAGCCGAAGGATTGAATGTGATTGGGTATGTGTATTTGGTTTAAACCAAATTTAAAGAGGATTTAAAATGAATTTAACAGCATTGATAAGTGGGGCAACGGCTTCGATATTGACTTATGTGGTGACTTGGTTTTTGACCAGGAAAAAGCAGGAGGTTGATGTGAGTAAGGTTGAGCTGGAGAATGTAGCTAAGGTAATAGAGATTTGGCGAGAGCTAGCAGAGCGATTGACAATTAAAGTTGAATTGCTCACTAAGGAGGTAGATAGGCTTACGGATAGATGCGAAACGTTATCTAAGGACTTGGATAGGCTGAATCACGAAAACAAGAGTTTGAAGCGAGCTATATCGGCTGTTAAGTGATTAGATCCTTCGTTCCTCAGGATGACAAAAGAGGATAAAGGGTTGGACGTTTTACGTTATAAGTTGAAAAATTAAATAAAAAAAAGCATGAAAAGATTCATTAAAAGATTAGTTGAGTTCATCAAGGGCTTGTTTAAGAACTTGAGTAAAGAGTATAAACAAGCATTATCGGTGGCTGTGTATGTAGTAGATGGTTTGTATAATTTGGTGGATAACCCAGTGGCAGACGTGGTGACGGCTATAACGCCTACGAGTGTGGACGATAGAGTTGTGATGTGGCTTAGGGATAAGTTGCCTACTTTCTTGAAGCAGTTTAAGTTGTTTGCCGAGGTGGCAGATTTGACCGAACCTGAAGAAATTATAAAGAAAGTGAGCGAAATATTACACACGTTATCTCCTGCAGATAAAAACGGTGAGCGCTTAAAAATAGCAGTAGCCTTGGCAATCGAGATTACCGAAGATGGTAAACTAGATTGGGCAGATGCGGTTAAAATTATTCAAGCATTAAAAGACAAAAGCATATAGTTATGGAAAATCAAAAAGAATTAGCGATTGATTATTTCAATCGCCACCAAATGAGTACAGAGTGCTACATTACCTCTGATGATCGAGTGTTTCATAGAGAGGGTATGGCGCAAAGTTTTGCAAATACTTTAGATAACAAAGAGGTTGTAAAATACAGTAGAGAAAGTTTGACGGAAGAGGCTGAACCAGTTTCAGAAGTTGAACCTATGGCAGGTATTGAAGAAGTTGAGCAAACGGAACCAGTTTCAGAAGTTGAACCTGTGGCAGGTATTGAAGAAGTTGAAAATCCTAAAAGCAAAAAAAATAAAGGATAATGGCACAAGGAACGGGAACGCCTAAAGTAAACGTAAACGTATCTTCAGGCAACTTGATGCGTCAAGTGCAAGTTTTAGATGGTGTAGCAGGTATCGTTGGTACTTGCGCCACCGCTTCAAATATCGGAGTAATCAAAACAGTATATAGTTATGATGATGCTGTTGCTAAAGGCTATACCGAAATTGCTGAACCATTTATGAATGGTCAAATAAAGCAGTTTTATGACGAGCTGGGTGGTAATCAGGAATTGTGGATGCTAGGTGTTGAAGATACCATGACTATGGAGAACATGGTTAAAACAACCAATGCAAACGGCATTAAAAAGCTGTTAACTATTTCACAAGGTAAGGTAAATATGGTTTATGTGTGTCGCAAACCATCGGCATCTTATACCATGCCAGCAGGCTTTTTAGATAAGGATGTGGAATTGGCAGTATTGGCTAGTAAGGCTATTTGTCAGTATCAACAATCTATCAATCGGCCTATTCGCATTTTACTAGAGGGAAGAGTAAACAATGTTGATTTCGCTACTGTTTATGCTCCCAATACGGCAAGCAATAGTTATGTAGGTGTAGTGTTGGGCGGTAGCGCCAATGATGGTTCGGCAGTTGGTGTATTGGCATTGGCTAGAGCATGTAAATATGCCGCTCATGTGAAATTGGGCAATGGACAAAATGGAAGTTTGACGCTGGCACAGGCATACATTGGCACAAAGAAACTAGAAGAGTTTGACCCAATTGAGTTGGATAATTTTAGCAACGCAGGATATATCGTTCTCCATCACAGAGAGGGTGCGGCAGGTTATTACTTTGGTGTTGACAACATGGCTGGTGCGGATGATTTTAAAATATTGGTACACGGCAGATTGATTGATAAAGCACAACGTATCGCCACCGCTACCACTACTCCATTTTTGGAAACCTCTGTTAGGGTAACCAATACAGGTACTATCAATGAAGCCGATGCTGTGTATTTAGAGGATTTGGTGAAATCTCAAATCAAAACCAAAATGAATGAACAGATTAGCAATGTATCTGTTATTATTCCTACTGATCAAGACATAGTTAATTCCAGCGAGTTA
>JAIEMU010000195.1 GCA_019751895.1 Sphingobacteriaceae bacterium
CGCTAATGTTGTTTAAATGTACTCTTGCACCCACCTCATCTAATGCATCAATGGCTTTGTCGGGCAAAAATCTATCTGTGATGTATCTTGTTGTTAAAGTAACGCAAGCGTTTATAGCCTCGTCTGAATAACTAACGCAATGGTGACTTTCGTATTTTTCTTTTATTCGATTTAATATTTCGATGGTTTCACTTTGCGAAGCAGGTTCGATAATTACTTTTTGAAAACGACGGTCTAAGGCACCATCTTTTTCAATAAATTGACGATACTCGTCTAAAGTAGTTGCCCCAATACATTGAATTTCGCCTCTAGCTAAAGCAGGTTTAAACATATTAGAAGCGTCTAATGAACCCGAAGCGCCACCAGCGCCTACCATTGTATGTATTTCGTCGATAAAAAGAATCACATCTTTTGACTTTTCAAGCTCGTTCATAATCGCTTTCATACGCTCCTCAAATTGACCACGGTATTTTGTACCCGCAACCACCGAAGCGATGTCAAGCGTTACAACTCTTTTGTTGAAAAGAACTCTTGAAACCTTTTTTTGTACTATTCTTAAAGCTAAACCTTCTGCGATTGCAGATTTTCCCACACCGGGTTCGCCGATTAATATTGGATTGTTTTTTTTTCGTCGAGATAAAATTTGAGAAACACGCTCTATTTCTTTCTCTCTACCTACAATTGGGTCTAATAAATCATCCTCTGCTGCTTTGGTTAAATCTCTTCCGAAATTATCCAAAACAGGAGTTTTTGTTTTAATATCAGATGCTTTTTTAGGTGTTGTAAAACTGTCGTCATCATGCATAGCCTCTGAATCGTCAAATGCACTTAAAGGAAGGTTTTTTTTAGCTTCATCCGCATCATCAAAATTATTTAAATTTTGCGCCTCACGGCTAAAAATTGCGTAATTTACATTGTATTGAAGCAATATCTGTGTCGCAATATTGTCTTCATCTCTTAAAATGGCTAACAATAAATGCTCCGTTCCCACTACTTTTGTTTTAAAAATTTTAGCTTCTAAAAACGTGATTTTAAGAATTTTTTCAGCTTGTTTGGTCAAAGGTATATTACCCAAACCTATGCGCCCATTGGCTGTTCCTTTAACCGAATCTTCAATCGAACGACGTAATTTTGCGGTATCTACGCCCAAAAAACGCAAAACCCGCACCGCAAAACAATTGTCCTCTCGTATCAATCCTAATAAAAAATGTTCAGCGCCAATATAATCGTGTTCTAGTCTAAGTGCTTCATCTCTACTGAAAGAAATCACTTCTTTAACTTGAGGAGAAAAATTTTCCATAATATTTATATCTTAAAGTGTAATGTTGCTAAACTATAAATTAGTTTTTAATCGTGTATGATAATTTTAAATTATTTTATCAACATTTGAGCCAAAGCTAATAGATAAGGTTTTTAAATTGCAATATTTTTACAAAACTTCCAATATTTTCATTAAAAAACCGATATTCGCAAATAAAATAAGTAATTATGGCAGACGAAAAAATAATTTTCTCAATGGCTGGGGTAAATAAAATTTACCCACCTCAAAAACAAGTACTCAAAAACATTTATCTTTCTTTTTTTTATGGAGCTAAAATTGGTGTTATTGGTTTAAATGGCTCTGGTAAATCTTCATTATTGAAAATTATTGCAGGTTTAGATAAAACCTATCAAGGGGAAGTGGTTTTTAATGCAGATTATAGCATTGGCTATTTGGCGCAAGAACCTATTTTAGATGAGAATAAAACCGTTAGAGAAATAGTAGAAGAAGGCGTAGCGGAGGTTACCGCTATTTTAAAAGAATATGAAGCGATAAACGAGCAATTTGGCTTGCCTGAAGTGTATGAAGATGCGGATGCAATGGATAAGTTGATGCAAAAACAAGGTCTTTTGCAAGATAAAATCGATGCTATGAATGCTTGGGAATTGGACAATAAATTGGAAAGAGCCATGGATGCTTTGCGTTGTCCAGATCCTGAAACAAAAATAGGTGTGCTGTCTGGAGGCGAGCGTCGTAGAGTTGCCATGTGTAGATTATTGTTGCAAGAACCCGATATTTTATTGTTAGATGAGCCTACCAATCACTTGGATGCAGAAAGTATCGATTGGTTAGAGCAATTTTTACAAAATTATAAAGGAACCGTTATTGCCGTTACCCACGATAGATATTTCTTAGACAATGTGGCAGGCTGGATTTTAGAATTAGACAGGGGTGAAGGTATTCCTTGGAAAGGAAATTACTCATCTTGGTTGGATCAAAAAGCTAAACGCCTTTCTCAAGAAGAAAAAACAGAAAGTAAACGCCAAAAAACTTTAGAAAGAGAGTTGGAATGGGTGCGTATGGCACCTAAAGCTAGACATGCAAAATCTAAAGCCCGTTTAGCGAATTACGATAAACTAGCATCTGAAGAAGGAAGAGAACGAGAAGAAAAATTGGAATTATTTATCCCTCCTGGACCACGTTTAGGTAATGTTGTAATTGAAGCTACCAATGTTTCAAAGGCTTATGGAGATAAAATTTTGTTTGAAAACTTGAATTTTTCTTTACCACCAGCAGGAATTGTAGGTATAGTTGGGCCAAATGGAGCAGGTAAAACCACACTTTTTAGGTTGATTACCGGTCAAGAAACTGCCGATTCAGGAACTTTTAGAGTAGGAGAGACCGTAGTATTAGGTTATGTAGATCAAATGCATAACGATTTAGATGCAGATAAAACAGTTTACGAAAACATTACCGATGGTTTAGATAATATTCAGTTGGGGAATAAAGCCGTAAATGGAAGAGCTTATGTTTCTAAATTCAATTTCAACGGAGGCGATCAACAGAAAAAAGTTGGTGTATTGAGCGGAGGAGAACGCAATCGTGTGCACTTGGCAATTACACTTAAAAAAGGAGCAAATGTTTTATTGCTAGATGAGCCTACCAATGATATCGATGTAAATACTTTGAGAGCTTTAGAGGAAGCGCTAGAGAATTTTGGTGGTTGCGCAGTAGTAATTAGTCACGATAGATGGTTTTTAGATCGTATTTGTACGCACATTTTAGCCTTTGAAGGTAATTCAGAAGTGTATGTTTTTGAAGGTAATTATTCTGATTATGAAGAAAATCGTAAAAAAAGATTGGGTGATGTAACGCCAAAAAGAATTAGATTTAAAGGTTTAGCATAATTTTTTAATATAAATAAGCATGAGTAGTCAATCCAAAAAAATATTTTTAGCCTTAACTGTAATCGTTCCTTTGTTAATTTATTGTTTTATTTATTATGCTCGCATGGTAAGTAATGCCCCATACAACTCAAAAGAGTTTGTGTCCTTGGTTTTTAAATGGGGAGAAGGCGGTAATTATGAAAATAGTTACAATTCTGCCACAGGCGAATATCAATATATTAATTCGAAAGATTCTTTAGTAAAAACAAATGTGAAATTACGAAGCAATGATATGGTTTTTTTAAGCCACAGAGCCGATGAATTAGGTTTTTGGTTTTTTCCTGATTTGATAGCAAACAAAGGAACAGATTTAAATAAATCTAAAGTTTTGCGTTATTTTATTCAGTTTAATTATAAAAGGAAATCTAAAACAGTGACTTTTGTAACCGATTACAACGAAAATGAGAAAAACCAACAGTCTGCCATGCAGGTTCAAAAAATGGTTCAACAAGTAATAGATGACGCTGAAGATAGATATAAATAAAATATTTGCTAATTACAAATATTAATTCTATATTTGCGGTTCAAATAAAAAAGTATTAATTAATTAATTTATTAAACAATGTACGCAATAGTAAATATAGCTGGGCAACAGTTTAAAGTTGCAAAAGACCAGCATCTTTTTGTACACAGATTACAAGGAGATGAGGGCGCTAGTATTGAATTTGACAA
>JAIEMU010000042.1 GCA_019751895.1 Sphingobacteriaceae bacterium
AAATGGATTGGATAAAGGCGTGTTTTTTAATCGCTCCGCCACCTTTGGCACAGGTACGGGTTCGGTGCCGTTTTCGAGTTTGGTAAGGGTAAAAAACATTCAAACGATGATGGCGGAAGTAACGGCTTTAAATGCAAAAGTAGAAGCATACATACCTAAGGGCGTGATATGGATGTGGAGCGGAAGTATAGCTACAATACCAGCAGGCTTTGGTTTGTGCGATGGAACGGCAGGCAAACCTGACTTGAGGGATAGATTTATAGTCGGCGCAGGCTCAGCTTATGGCGTTGGTGCTGTGGGTGGAGCGGCTACGCATAGGTTGACGGAATCCGAAATGCCGATACATTATCACCATATGTTTGCCGAAACCGCTAGTAAGAACAACACCACTACTGGAGACGTTACTCCAGATGACAATGTCGCTTTTGCGCTGGAGACAACTTCGCAATATGCTTACGCAATGAAAAGAAGTTATCTATCTCCTACAGCTGGTAGAACCGCTATAGCAGGCGGTAGTCAGCCCCACAACAATTTACCACCATACTACGCATTGGCGTACATTATTAAATTATAAAAACATGGTTAATTTAAACACGATTAAGAACTGGTTTAAAACAGGTTTAAAACCAACACAAGCCCAATTTTGGGATACATGGGATAGCTTTTGGCACAAGGACGAAAAAATACCCACCACAGCAATAGATGGTTTGGAAACACGTTTTGTTGAGAAAGCCGACATGGAAGCATTCACAGGGCATTTGGGCGATGGACAGGCGCATAAAGCTTTGTTTGATGCTAAGGCGGAGAAAATACACACCCACACCATAGCCGAGGTAACAGGGTTGCAGGGCGGTTTGGATGGGAAAGCAGGTATTGCCCATGTGAGCGATGCAGATGCACATAGTGAATTGTTGGCTTTGAAAGCGGATAAAACAGATGTGTATACCATTGCCGAAGTAGATGTGAAGTTGACGAGTGTAATGGCATATAAGGGTAATGTGGCTACTGTGGTGGCGTTGCCGAATGTGGGCAACAAAGTAGGCGACACTTATAATGTGAGTGCTGATGGAATGAATTATGCTTGGAATGGAACTACTTGGGACGCTTTGGGTGGACAGGTAGATTTGAGCGCTTATTATTTAAAAACCGATGTTAATGCTTTGTTAGATTTAAAATCTCCGATAGTGCATAGTCACGAGATAGCAGATGTGACAGGGTTGCAAGGCGCTTTGGATGGGAAAGAAAATAAACTAAATCAAATAACAGTCAGGTTAGAGAGAGTAGGTGGTGGGGGTGGCTCTGTTATTCGGTATGAGATGTATCATTTAAAGCTATCTGCTACCTGTAGTGTAGATATGACATTTAATTTAAATCTTAAAAACCCAAACTCTGCTAGTTTAGGAGAAGTTACTGGCGCAATTACATGTACGATTACAGCAGGACAATTGGGGGGTAAAACAGGAGGATATACTGGACCTAAGATTTGTATTGGAGCAGGAGAATCCATTTCGGTAAATTCCGTAAGCCCGATATGGGTAGATGGTAAGGGTGTTAAATTTGACTTTTAAAAATAAATTATGCAACTATTTTACAATTTCATCCGCAATGCGGATGGCACGAAGGTAACGGTGCTTACCTATGGCGTATCTCGATTTTTTGTCAATGTGAAAGACATTGAAGTACTTAGTTCGGGTAATTTTATCCTTATCAAAAAAGGTTCGGAGACCATATTCACCCTAGAGCATCAAACCATGGCGATTAACGGGGTGCCATTTGTTGGCGACATAGCCCAAGCCAAAGAGGCATTGAGCGAGGTGTTTCGTTGCGCCATTGGTGGCGGAGGCGTGAGCAATGGAACTGCTGCACATTTTGTAGCCTTAGATTTTACAGGCTCTAAAATTGTATTGCCTCATGTGCCGAAGGCTGATTCATTACACGTAATTGTGGGAGGCATTACCCTTACCGTTGGTGCCGACTTTGTTGTAAACGGAAATGAAATACCATTGAGTGAAAATAGAACAGAACCCGTTAATGTGAATGTTTTTTATGAGTATTAGTTGGAAGGGTTGTACGTTTTACGTTGGAAGAGTTTTAAGTTTTGGATTTATGAGGATAGTATTATTAGCATTGCTTTTTGGTGTTGTTTTTTCGGCTAATGCGCAAACAAAAATAAGGTTGAGTGATTTGCAAAAGGCTACAGAAGCTAATCAGGTACCGATTACCGATGCTTCTGGAGTGTTGAGGTATAAACTGACTGAAAATACATTGACTTCGTCAAATGGTGTTTTGACGAGTGTGGTAAATGGTGTGTCGAGTACGGTAGCGATTGTGTCAAAGGTGGAGAATACGCTGACAACTGTGTCGGCTAATTATCAATTACAAGCATCAGACGAGACTGTATTTGTCAATGCTTCGGCATCAGCTGTAGATGTTTTGTTGCCTACATCGGCAATTTTAGGTAAAAAATATACCATAAAAAAAGTGGATGAAAGCGAAAATCAAGTAACGTTGTTTGGTAATAGCAAAATGATTGATGGACTTGCGAAAGTCGCTAATAGAGTACCCTATGTAGGTTGGTTGGTGCAATATGACGGTGTAGGCTGGACGATTGTAAATTATGTTTTTTGAGGGGAAAATAAGCCCTCGACTTTGTTAATCTAAGTTTCTCAGGCGTTAGATTAACATTAAGGTACAGACATACCAAAGCCAAGGGCAAATGCCTTTGATTGCGGTATGTCTGTACCTTTTTTTATTACCTGAGAGTTGCAAATATAGAAAAAATAATAAAATGAAGACGTGTATTAAGTATTGGGGAGGCAAGCAACAACTAGCCGACAGAGTGATAGCAGCGATGCCGAGGCATCATTGCTATGTGGAGCCGTTTTTTGGCGGAGGGGCAGTGTTTTTTAAGAAGCAACCCGCCAAGGTTGAGATTATAAATGATTTGAATGATAACATGGTTAATTTTTACAGGGTTGTAAAAAAGGATTTTGACCCCTTGAAAGACGAGGTCGATGTTACGCTGTATTCGGAGTATCAGTATAAATTGGCAAAAGATATTTGGAAGGATGGTAACGGGCATACCAATGTGTCTAGGGCGTGGTCAGTGTTCGTAATGAGCCACCAGTCATTCAGCGGTAATTTGGGTGCGAGTTGGGCGTACAGCGATAGCACCAATCAGGCATTGAGGTTTGACAATGTGCGAAAGACTTTTGATACAAGGTATATGAAGAGGTTGGAACAGACACAAATATTTTGCCGTGATGCATTGAATGTGATTGAAAACACGGATAGTAAGGATACTTTTTTCTTTGTGGACCCACCATACTACAATTCGGAGTGTGGGCATTATGATGGGTACTCATTGGAGGATTTCGAGAACTTGTTGAAGCTATTAAGTAAAGTAGAAGGCAAGTTTCTTTTGACTTCTTACCCTAGCGAAATATTGGCTAAGTACACCGAAGAGAATGGTTGGTTGACCATTAACCATGAGATGAACCTTTCGGCCAGTACCAAGGGTGGTGCGACAAAAACCGAAGTTTTTACGATGAATTATAAACCGAATTATGAGAATCAGTAAAAATTGTTTTAAATGAATAAATATCACGCAATTTTAACAAAAGTGCTTTCAAAAGGCAAAGTACAAGAAAATAAAAAGGGAAATATAACCTATCTGATCAATCAGAAAATAACACTTAGTAAAGGTGATTTACTAGATATATTTGAAGACCACAACGTAGCCCGTAGAAAGCTAAAGGATGAATTAAGTTTGTTTGTTTCTGGTGAGCGGTCTACCGAAGCGTATAGGACAGCGGGTATAACATGGTGGGATTATTGCGGACCCATATTGGTAAATAGTTATCCTAC
>JAIEMU010000161.1 GCA_019751895.1 Sphingobacteriaceae bacterium
CTTCCTGAAATGCGATGAGTGAATCATCAACAAAGCAATGTTTGAAGAGTCGATTCAAGATGTTGATAAAATTTACATGGGTGTGACGAAGAATGAAGAAGGACCGATTACGTCAAGAATATTGCAGAAAATTTATTCACAAGGCGCTCTATTTGTACAGATTACCCTATGTTAAACCTCTGCTACACCAAAATTTTTATGGCTACACTTGATGTAGCCATATTTTTATTGATCTACTGAAACGTTTAGCGATTTAACTCATCTTTTACCGCTTTAATCAATGATAGTTGAGGTGTATTTGAATCACCATCCAACTCCCAGAACATCATTCCGCCAAGTCCTGAGTCTTTTGCCGCTTTAGTCTTAGCCGTTACCGACCAAGTATCATCAAAAGTTACAAAAGTGTTCGTTGATGGACTATATGCCCAAGGTTGCATTGCATCTCGACCATAAGTATTAAAAGCACTCAACGCAGTTCCAGTTGCCTTAGAATTATAAAATACAAGATCTGAAAGTCCAGCTGAGACATTTTTACAGCCATTAGCTTTATCCGCTACAGGATTAACCAAACATTTATAATCTAAAACCCCTGCTTCATAATCACCAAACCCTGCACCACTCACCGCCTGCAACAATCCGCCATTCGTACCACCTGACACTGACATTGTACGAGCATATGCAGGTAAACCTAGTACCAATTTTTTAGCAGTAATACCATTCGCTTGGTATGCAGCCACAACGGCTTTGATCGACCAACCACTAGTTTGACCAACATCGGCTTGTTTATCCAGAGGAATATTAGCAAAATCATAATTTGCATGGAAATAAGCTGGTTTTGAATTATCATAAGCACCATGATAATCATAACTCATTAGATTGATTTGATCAACCAAAGTATTTACTTGCTTCCAATAATCCGCAACCGAATTTGGATTTGAAGGATCTTGCATTGCATTTACACGATCAACACCCGCATTTACCGCAATTGTCAGTGTATAATGTTTACCATCAGTAGCACCTGCTTTATCTAGTTCAGCGCGTAATATTTTATAGAATGATAACATTTGTTTTGCTGGAGCTTGTTCAGGCTCAGACCACCACTCCCAATCGATATCAAGACCAGAGAACTTAGTTTTTTTCATCAATGCTACTGCTTGAGTTGCAAAATTTTGCATACTTGCTTGACTTGATGATAATTTTAAGAACATTGGTGCAGTATTTACTTGGTTATTCGTCCAACCACCAAATGACAGATGTGCATGCATATATGGATTTTGTAATATTGCTTTTGAAACCACTGGGATACTCCATGAATCCGCATTACCATCTAATGAAGCTAAATTACCAGTATCTTTATCAAATCCAATAAAGGCATAAATTATGTCATTGATTGAAGCAAATGGCATGCTATTTGGATTATATTCTCGATCCCAAACCGCCCATTGTGCATAATATCCAGCATTTACATAACCATTGCCAGGATCTTTACAACCAGTTGCAGCACATGTAGAATTAATCGGCGTATTTACACCATCAATAGTCATTGAAGAAATAATAACATTATGCGCATATCCATCATCACCACCCGCACGAGCTTTAAGAATTTGCGATGTATTTAAATCATACATCAAGGTACATGCTTGAGTTAAATTCAAAGCGCCAGATACTGGAGTTAAAGTTATTTTGTAACCATCCGTCACTGACTCTGTTTTTACATCTAGTCCACCGCTTAATGATTGACCAAAGCAACTACCCCATAGACTAGAAGATAATTTACTGCTTGAAACAAATGACAATGTCTTAGCCGTCGTTACACCATTGACAGAAAGATCAAATTTTTGCGTATAATCTTTGAACCACACTTTATAATCATAAGTACTTGCTGGCATAATTTGTTTAACAAAGGCGGCACTATATACCGTAGCATCATCTTTAATTACGCTACTAAAATCAAATTTAGCCTGTGTATATGCGTTAGTTCCACTCGCTGTTACATGAATACCAAAGTTAGATTGATCTTCTGTGTAATACGTAAATTTACCATTCGCTTTAGCTAAGTCATTTACATAAACATAAGTATGTCCAGCATCTTCAAAGCTAACATTGGCTACGTCAGATCCTTCCAGACCAGACACATCTACAGCTACTTTTCTTAATGTTTTGCTAGACTTAATCATTGGAATCGCAAATGAAGTTGTCTGACCATCATTAATTGCAACTACCGCAGAACCACTTTCAACATAAAATAATCCTGCTTTAGGATCTGCAAGACCATTTAGTAGTTTCACACTATATGAATGCCCGGCATCTGAAACTGGTAAATTTTCTGTTGTGAATGAAGCTCCTTGCTTAAGTGTATACGTTCCAACAACCGCACCGCTAGCATCATTATTTACAATTTGAACCGTTAAATCACCTGTATAATTTGGTACAACATTTGCTAAAGATACCGTTGCTTTACCAACTTTAGCGGCCGGTGCATTTTTACTATATTTTGCACTAACTGATACTTTACTATCTTTTACTACCGTTGCTTTTGCCGTGATTGGAGTGTACGCAACAGTGGTATCGTTAATTGGATCGGTTGTAACTGAATAAACTACACCAGCTTGTAAGCTTTCAATTGCTTGTGTGTATACACCACCTAATGCGCTATCAGGCACCACAAATGTACCTGCATCATTACCATTAGCATCTTTTACATGTGCCGTTAAACCATGACAAGCTGAACTACCTTTACAATCGGTATTCGTGGTATCGACCACAACATCTAGCTCACCGACAGTAACAACTGGGGCTGGTGGAGTACCATCACATTTAAATTCAAAAGCCCAAACATCCGCCTTGCCTGGAACTTCGCCAGAACCTGTCCACCATTTATTTTTATACTCAACACCGTTATATTGAACATGTGTATTACCAGCTGGATAATCTTTAGCTTCCCAAGATGGAATTCCAGAACAATTATCTCCTGGAGTTGGCGTAGGTGTTGGATCTGGAGTTGGCGCTGGCTCAGGAGTTCCATCAACAACCAAAGAATTTTGCGCAGTAGGAATATCAAATTCACTACCATTTAAGTTAAACCCACCTGTAAAGGTAATTGTTTCACCTGCTTTAATTGTTGCATTACCGTTATCTGCCGTAATTTGACCAATTTGTGCATTACCATTACCTGATGTAAAAGCAACATGATAAGCCGTATTATGACCTGCTACAGACCAATTATCTAATTTACCAGCATTTACCAATTTACCTTTAATATCTTGAGACGTAAAGCCCAATGTAGTTTTAGATAAATCTAAATCACTGGAGCCTGTATTTGTAATTGACAGCGTAACATTACCAATGTACCATTGGTTGTTGCTAGGAACATTTAATTTAGCCGTTAATTGACTATTTTGTACAAATAAACTCTTTACTGTTTGCGTACTTTGCATTGGAGCTCCCTGCAAAGTTTGACCGCCACCTGCTTGACCACTACCACCATTGCATGCAGACAATAGTCCAGCAGACAACAATAATGTGATTAAGATTTTATGATTTTGATTCTTCATATTTTTCCTTTTATATCAATTCATGTTCTAATTATTCTGAACTCTACAAATAAGCACAGATTCAAATTTTATACTTAGGTCGCAATTCTAACAGTTCAATTAATTCAGATTAACAGCATATATGCAAAAATCACTCCACTTTAGGAATAGTGCAAAAATTACAGGCAAAACAATTAAATATCAACAAATAAGCATTTAACCAGCTCAATTTACAAGAAATTTACCAACTAATTTAATTGCACCAATTTATATTAATTAACTTTTATATTTTCAAATTGTTTTGTCTTTATTTCACCTG
>JAIEMU010000051.1 GCA_019751895.1 Sphingobacteriaceae bacterium
GCTACACATAGGTTTCGAATTGTGGATAAAACCCAATAATGACATAGGCGAACTGAAAAACAAAGCCGTAATTGTAAATAGTTTAGGTGTTTTTCAAGGAGGAACTTGGGACGGAACGTATGTAAAAGCAAATCCCAAAGCATTGGGTTCGTTTTATGTTACCATTGATACCATAGCGCCAAAAATTATACCTATCAACATGAGCAAGGGTAAAAATATGCAAAACGAAAAACGAATATCTTTTAACATCAGCGACAATTTAAGCGGTATTAAAAGCTTTGATGGTTTTGTAGATGGACAATGGATATTGATGAAGTTTGATGCCAAATCGAACACATTGTGGTACGATTTTGATGAAAGGGTAAGCACAGGCGCACACAATTTTCAACTTACCGTAGTAGATTTGAAAGAAAATAGCCGAACTTATCGAGTAGATTTTTATAAATAGAAACAGAAATAAGAAAATGAAAAAAATAATCGCCCTGCTAACCGGAGGAACTACCAACGAAGCTGTTGTTTCGCTAAAAAGTGCTGCCACCATTGCACAAAATTTAGACACCTCAAAGTATGAGGTTTATAAAATTACTTTAAATAATACCGATTGGTTTTACGAAACCGAAGAAAATGAGAAAATATCAATAGACAAAAACGATTTCTCGTTGACTTTAGCGGGTAAGAAAATAAAATTTGATGGGGTTTTCATTGTCATTCATGGTTCGCCAGGCGAGGACGGAAAGCTACAAGGTTATTTTGACATGATTGGCTTGCCTTATACCACCTGCAACGCTTTGACAAGTGCCATTACCATGAACAAAGGCTATACCAAAGATGTGGTTTGCGGTATCGAAAACATTCACGTTGCCAAATCCATGCAGATATTTAAAAACGGAAATTATACCTTAGCACAAATCCAGTCGAAACTAAAGCTGCCTTATTTTGTGAAACCAAACAATGGCGGTAGCAGCATTGGCATGAGTAAAGTAAAGCAGGCCGAAGATTTGCCATTGGCTATCGAAAAGGCATTTAACGAGGATAATCAAATACTAATTGAGGAATTTGTGGAAGGAAGAGAGTTTTCAATTGGTGTGTTTCAATCCGAAGGTAAAGTAATTGTTTTGCCAACTACGGAAGTGATACCTAAAAGTGAATTTTTTGATTTTGAAGCCAAATATACCCCTGGTGCTACCCAAGAAATTACGCCAGGAAGAATGACTGACGAAGAAAAAAATCGTGTAGAGAAAATTGTAACGGAAGTATATCAACGGTTGAATTGTAGAGGCGTGGTGCGCATTGATTACTTTTTAGAAAACAATACAGGCAATTTTTACTTTATCGAAATCAACACCATACCTGGGCAAACAGCAACCAGTTTTATTCCGCAACAAGTAGCCGCTTATGGATTGAGCCTGCAAGCATTTTATACCAAAATAATTGAAGAAACGATGTTTAACTAAAGATTTTTTTTATCGCAAGTAAAACAGAATAAAAAAGTAAGTTTGTATCCATAATAAAAAAGATAAGATGAGAAAGACCACAAAATTAGAAGCCATTGTGGCTTGTAAATGTCCTAGATGTAGAAAAGGAAATATTTTTGCAGGAAAAATATATTCAATAAGCGGACAAAAAACAAAAGAAAATTGCAGCCATTGCAACCTTAGATTTGAACGTGAACCAGGTTTTTTTTATAGCGCCATGTATGTAGGCTATGCACTCAATGTAGCGCAAATTGTTACCATAGCCATCGCAACTTACGTGTTGGGTGGCGTGCCTTTGGTTTACGAAAGTTTTTGGATGTATATTGGGTCTATATTGTTAGGCGTGTTGTTTTTCGCACCATTTAATTATCGTTATTCGAGGGTATTATTGTTGCATTGGCTTACCCCAGGTTTGCATTATGTACCCGAACTTAGCAAACCAAAAGAACAGTAATTTTTTATCAATTCAATAAATATGCTAAAGGCTAGGGGAGTAAAAAAATCGTATGGAAGTTTACCCATTTTGAAAGGGGTAGATTTTGATGTTGCCGAAGGCGAGTTGGTCAGTATTATTGGCGCTTCGGGAGCAGGAAAGAGTACTTTTTTACAACTTTTGGGAAGTTTAGATAAACCTGATGAAGGTGTGATTTCTTTAAAAGATGTAGAGATAAACAAACTGCAAGGCAAAGGCTTGAGTGCTTTTCGCAACTTAAACATTGGTTTTGTGTTTCAGTTTCATCATCTCTTGCCCGAGTTTACGGCTTTAGAAAATATTTGTATTCCAGCTTTTATTGCCCACACGAGCAGAAAAGTAGCCGAAAAAAAAGCCCTTGATTTATTAGAAATGTTTGGCTTACAAGATAGGATACACCACAAACCTAATCAACTCTCGGGAGGAGAACAACAGCGAATTGCCGTAGCAAGAGCTTTGATCAATAATCCTGCTATTGTTTTTGCAGATGAACCCACAGGTAATTTAGATTCGGCAAATGCCGATGCCTTACATCAAATGTTCATCACCTTGAAAAATAATTTTAAACAAACTTTTGTCATCGTTACCCACAATCAAGAGTTAGCCAAAATAAGCGATAGAGTGGTGACGATGAAAGACGGAATAATCATTTAAAAAAAATATAAAATGGAATTAAAAGCAGGCGACAAAGCCCCTCAATTTACGGTAAGCAACCAACACGGCGAATCGGTTTCTTTAAATCAATTTTTAGGCAGAAAAGTAGTATTGTATTTTTACCCAAAAGATGCCACCCCAGGCTGCACCACCGAAGCCTGCAATTTTAGAGACAATTATCAATCCTTAATTGCACAGGGTATTGTGGTGTTGGGCGTGAGTGTAGATGATGAAAAATCGCATCAAAAGTTTGCCACCAAATACGAATTGCCTTTCCCTCTTTTAGCCGATACAGATAAAAAAATAGTGGAAGATTATGGCGTTTGGGCAGAAAAAAATAACTACGGCAAAAAATACATGGGCATCAACCGCACCACCTTCATCATCAACGAAGAGGGAAACATTGCGCACATCATTACCAAAGTAGATAACGCAAATGCTACAGCTCAGGTTTTGGCTTTGTTGGGGTAAAAAACACCTAGCACAAGTCTTCCGCAGGAGGACTTGTGTTAATGTAAATATTAACGGTCTGTGACCGTTAGATTATTAGAAAGCCAAAGACCGTAAAATTATATTGGCACAAGTTTTAAACTTGCGCCAGAAGAGGGTACTAAAAACAATATAAATAAATAAAAAAAACAATAAAATGGCATTAATAAATTGTGAAGAATGTGGTAAAGAAGTTAGTGATAAGGCTAAAATTTGTATTAATTGTGGTTGTCCTATTGAAGTTAAAATTATAGACAATGAGCCTTTTCCTGATTATCTAAATGATTTAGATTTTAGTATTGGTAAGAAAATATCAGAATGGAGCATGTTAAGTGAATTTAATGGGTATTTTTACAAAACAAATGCAAATGCTAGTTTATGTGTATTTGAAAAAGGTATTTGTATAATTACGGGTGTTGATACGATTTATACAAATATTAATTTCAATCAAATTATAGACGTTAATATATATGATGATACAGATGTAACAGAAAAATCTAAATCTCCTATTGCGAGAGCAGTTGCAGGTGGTTTATTACTTGGTCCATTAGGAGCAGTTGTAGGTGGTATATCGGGCATAGGTAATAAAGAAGTAAAAACAAAATCAATATTATTTGAAATAAATTATTGGGATATAAATACTCGTAAAAAAGACAAAATATCAATTATTTCAAAAAAAGACATAAAAGTAGCTATGCTTGTTTACGAAACATTATCTAAACAAATGCAAAAGTATTTCAAAC
>JAIEMU010000167.1 GCA_019751895.1 Sphingobacteriaceae bacterium
AAAGCCTGCCAATCAGTAATGAATTGACTATAAATGATAATTCAAACTAAATTTTTGAATTTAAAAATCAAAAGCTAAATGTTAAAACATCTGAGGTAGCTCTAAAAATTAGCAGATCATCAAACGCAAAAATTAAAAGAAATTTTAGCTTAACTTTTGTGTTAAAAATACTTTCAAAATGCCATCTATTTGTAAATAGATGGCATTTTGGTTTCAAATAAAAAATAATTTAGTACTTTACGTCAAAAAATAATTTAAAAAAAATGAAAAGAAATATTTTATTTGCACTTATACTTTTATCTACTGTATGTTTCGCACAAAAAAAACCACTTAATCACTCTGTTTACGATACTTGGGAAGCAATAGGAGAAAAAAATATTTCCAATAATGGGAATTGGATAGCATACTCGATTACCCAACAAGAAGGAAACTCTAGATTACTTTTAAACAATATTTTAGAGAATAAAAACCTAGAAATTCAACGTGGCATAAATTTGCAATTTACGAATGATTCTAATTATGCTATTTGTTTTATAAAACCTTCTTTTAAAGAATTAAGAGAACAAAAAATAAAAAAAACTAAAGAAAAAAATAAGATAAAAGATAGTTTAGCAATTATCAACCTATTGAACCAGAATATTTCAAAAATAGCTCGTGTAAAATCATTTAAAATACCAAAAAAAAGTAGTTCGATTTTAGCTTATCATTTAGAGGTGGCAGTTGATGCCTTAAAAAACAATGAAAAAACTGAAACCGAAGAAAAAAACAACGATTTTTTAATTGAAGACGATGACAAAAAAGAAACTAAATCAAATAAAATAGGAAGTGATTTGGTTGTTAAAAACTTCACAAACAACACCGAAACAATTTTTAAATATGTAACAGAGTATCAATTTAGTTCAAATGGAAAACAATTAATATTTGATTGCGTTGGAAGTAAAAAAGATTTAAAAATACAAGCAGGAGTATTTGTTTTGAATACTGAAACGGGTATAATTAAAACATTGGTAAGTCAAAAAGGCAGTTATTCTAACTTCATTTTCAATGAGAATGACGAATTTATCGCTTTTATAGGAGATCAAAGTGAAGAAAAACAAGAAAATAAAAATTATAAAATATATTACAACTCTTTAAAATTAGATACCGCTCAAATAATAATTGAAAACGACCTAAGTGGAATGCCTTCAAAATGGGCCATTAGCAAAAACAGAGAGCTTTCATTCAGTAAAGATTCTAAAACATTGTTTTTTGGAATAGCACCTATTAAAGAACCAAAAGACACAACTATTGTAGATTTTGAACACGCAAAGCTAGATATTTGGGGTTACAAAGATGATTACTTACAACCAAAACAGTTGAAAAACCTAGAAAAAGACTTAAAAAAAGACTACCTAGCTTGTTTTGACTTATTAAGTATCGACCCTAAAATTATTCCCCTAGCCGATTTAATAATATCTGAAACGACTATAATAAATAAAGGAAATTCTAACTTTATTTTAGCGCATAGTGATGCTGAAAATAGAATCGAATCTCAATGGACTGGGGCTAGTGTTGCTAATTATTTTTTAATTGACATAAAAACAGGAACAAAAAAGAAAATCATTGACCAATTAGATGGCTCTGTTCATGTTTCTCCTAATGGAGCATATATTTTGTATTTTGACAGAAAAAAATCAAATTGGTATTGCTATGAAATAAAAACAGAAAAAACTACTCAACTTAATGAAGGATTGAGTGTTGCATTTTTCAACGAAGAAAATGATGTACCAGATTATGCTTTCCCTTATGGTTTAGCCGGCTGGTTAGAAGACGACAAAGCGGTATTGATTTATGATAAATATGATATTTGGCAATTTTCACCAAATCAAAAACATGCTCCTAAAAACGTTACAAATGGCATAGGAAGGCAACAAAATATCTCATTTAGATATGAGAAATTAGATTTGGAAGAAGATTTCATCAAACACAAAGAAAATATAGTGCTCAGCGCAATCAACAAAAAAACAAAAGAATCTGGTTTTTACAGAAAAAAAATTGGCGATGATAAAAATCCAGAACTATTAATGCTCACTCCATCAAAATATAGTCGTTTGCAAAAAGCGAAAGATGCCGAACAATATATTTACGACAGAGGTAGTTTCATAAATTCTCCAGATGTATATTTAAGTAGCGATTTGAAAATTGAAAGAAAAATTAGCAATACAAATCCACAACAAAAAGAATATAATTGGGGTACTTCAGAATTGGTAAACTGGACAACACCAAAAGGGTATAAATCAGAAGGGATTTTGTACAAACCCGAAAACTTTGACCCAACTAAAAAATACCCTATGATCGTGTATTTTTATGAAAAATTAAGCGATGGTTTATATACATACAATGCGCCTGCGCCTACTCCATCACGTTTAAATATTAGCTATTTTGTAAGCAATGGCTATTTAGTTTTCGCTCCCGACATTAGTTATGAGAAAGGATTTCCAGGAAAATCAGCAATTGATTTTATAAATTCAGGAGTCGAAATGTTAAAGAAAAACACATGGGTGGACGGCAACCATATTGGCATACAAGGGCAAAGTTGGGGAGGTTATCAAGTTGCTTATTTAATCACGCAAACTAATATGTATGCAGCAGCTTGGGCAGGTGCTCCAGTTGCTAATATGACATCTGCTTACGGTGGAATTCGTTGGGAAAGTGGTGTAAATCGCCAATTTCAATACGAAAAAACCCAAAGCAGAATTGGCTCAACCCTTTGGGAAAAACCCGAACTTTACATTCAAAATTCTCCTTTATTTTACTTACCAAAAGTAAACACACCTTTGGTAATTATGAGTAATGATGCCGATGGTGCAGTGCCTTGGTATCAAGGAATTGAGCTTTTTACAGGCTTAAAAAGATTAGGAAAACCTGCTTGGATGTTAAACTATAACAACGAAGCACATAATTTAGTTCAACGTCAAAACAAAAAAGATATTCAAATTAGACAACAGCAATTTTTTGATTATTATTTAAAAGGAACAAAAGCGCCTATTTGGATGACTAGCGGTATTCCTGCAAAAGAAAAAGGAAAAACATGGGGATTTGAACTTAGCGATGAAAAACCTTAAGCTTATAAAAAAAGAGCCAAGTTTTTGATTAAACTTGGCTCTTTTAATTTAAAATGGATTTTCGGATAAGTACTTCTCCCAATTCCAGGCCGATTTCATCATTTCATTCAAATCAAGCATTGCTTTCCAACCTAGTATTTCATTTGCTTTGGTCACATCTCCAAATATTTTTTCAATGTCTCCACTCCTTCTATCTCCAATTGTGTAATTTAATTTCTGCTGTGTAGAATTTTCAAAAGCATTTATAATTTCTAAAACCGAAGAGCCTTTTCCTGTACCTATATTGAAAAATTCATAATTATTTTCAGCACGATTAGCCTCCAATCTATCTACTGCCGAAACATGTGCTTTTGCCAAATCAACAACGTGAATATAATCTCTAATTGCACTTCCATCAGGCGTATTGTAATCGTTACCAAAAACAGTTATTGCACCTCGCTTTCCAATTGCCGATTGCGTAATAAAAGGTACTAAATTTTGAGGCACACCAATAGGTAATTCACCAATTAAAGCAGATTTATGCGCTCCTACAGGATTAAAATACCGTAATGAAATCACTTTTAATGTTGGTGTTACGGCACAAATTTCTTGCAATATTTCCTCTGCAATTTGCTTGGTATTACCATAAGGAGATTCTGCTTTTTTAAC
>JAIEMU010000038.1 GCA_019751895.1 Sphingobacteriaceae bacterium
TGATACATTATGCAATCGCTAAATTTTTGAGTTGGTTTTATTTTATTAATTGTATTAGTATTTTTTGTTATTTTTAGTCGTGTATTCATTTTTTAAACGCTTATATAAACTTTATGATTTTATCATACATTCATACACTAATTTATTGTATGTTATTTTTATCTATCTATTTTGAATTCATATTATAATAATATTATAAGTTTGTAGATTACATTATGAGTGGTATTGAATTATCAAAATATACAGTGAAGAAAAAATAAGGATGGTGGCGTTATATAAATGTTTTTTGCATACTTGGACATAATTATTAATTTACTGTGCTTTTTATTTAATATTTTACGTGTCAGATACGTGTCATAGTCTGGACATTTTTAGACATTTCTGGACAAAATACATTATTATGTGTTGCTTTGATGTGTTATGTAAGTTGTTGATTCTTTGGGTGATTTTTTATAATTTTGATAATTACAGATGGCGGAAAAGGCGGGATTTGCCAATTTTTAGCATATCGTGCTGTTTTAAAATGTAATTTTTATCTCAATTATTTATTTATGTCAAATTTGTGCCAGTTTATGTTGTTTTTAGAAGTTTAACCCCAGTACCAACATTAATAAATCTAGCATAATTTTTGTAAATCATCTCCGTGTTTTCATGTCCTACCATCCTGTATAGTACCATAGGGCTATTACCAAGTGTTAGCATATGGCTAATAAAACTATGCCTTAATTGATATGCATTTCTATATTTTATATTTGCTGCACTTAACAGTAACCTCCAATATCTACCAAACATATCGGTCTTAGACCAAATAAATCCCCTTGGGCTTAAAAATACTCGCTCACATGATCCAGTTATTTCCTTTTGAGCCAACAAAGCAGATTTTGCACATGGCGTCATTTCGATATCTCTAATACCAGCCTTGGTTTTTGGTGATTTAATTATCCTATTTATTGTTTGATTTTTATTTACACTTATGATCTCCTTTTTAAAATCAATATCATCCCAAGTGAGTGCAAACATTTCACCAAGCCGCATTCCAGTCCAAAATGCAGTTAAAATAAAATTCTTAATTGTGTCGTGTTTGCAGTGTTTAATTATTAATTCTATTTCTTGAGTTGAGAACGGTTCAACTTTATATTCACTAACTATAATGTGTCCTTTCCAGTCATTTGAGTCAATGTTATGAAATGGGTTAATTGTGATTAGTTTTTGTTTAATAGCCATTTTGATCACCTGCTTAAATGGCACTAAAATCGTAGTAATTCTTTTCTTGCTACAGTTTAACGTTTTAATAAAATTCTCAATAAGGCTTGTATCCACTTTATCAATTGTAACTTTCTCAAAATATGGAATTAAGTGCTTGTTTATTGCATATTTATAGCAATGCAAGCTACCTATTGCCAGCTGATTTGACTTATACATTTCATTGTAGAGATTTAGTACATCTGTGAATAATTCAGCTACGTTGATATTTTTTTGAACAACGCTATAATTAACATCAAGATGTTCAAGTGATGATGGGTTGATTAATAATCGTTGATAATTTGCGATGTGAAATTGATTCCGCTCAAGATCGCTTTGAATAACTGCTAATAATTTTGCAGCTTTATTGATATTAGCTGGTATCGCATCATATGTAGTAGTAATCCTATAACGTTTTTTAACCAAGAAAATGATAACAAAAAGCGCTTACCATTTTGGTAAACGCCTTTCGGTAAATTTAGATTCCCTTCCACTGTTTGTAATCCTCTCTACAAAAAAATTCCCATCGATTGTTGTGGATGGCTTTTTTAATGACAAATCCATCATATAAAACTTTGCGCCGAACTAAATTATAAATTTTTGACATTGTTAATTTTAATTTTTCATCCTGCAAAGCATCGGTTAAAGGTATCCAGTTTTTCTTTTCACTGGTTCTAACTAATTTACTCACCATAACCTCCTGTTTATATATTCTTTGAAGTCCACATATCCTAACCCAACGCAATAAAATGCAGCTGAAATAACCGCCAACTCCAGCGATAATGCGACTGCTCCAAATCCAATAATTAAGACGCACTTAACAAAAGTGATAACAGCATCAATCATTGATTAACTCCCGATAAAATAAACACTATGCACGTCGTTGATAATATTCCAGCATAATATCCGCTATTGTATTCGCTAATATTAAACCAACTACCAATAAAACTAACCGCCAATTGACATAATGCTGGAATTATTAAAATTGCAGCAAATTTAACCATTGATAAACCTTTCAAAATAAAACACTATCGGCGATTCACTCACAATTACTTGTCCATATTTTTCAGCAAATTGAAAATTCTTTGATGATTTTCTAGCTCGTTCAACTTGTTTACTTAACTCACGCCTAAATGATTCCAGCGGCATGCTATGTTTGTAAAGGTTGCATTGAGGACACGTGGGGTTAAGATTCTCTAAATTATCCAAATGTGGATTTTCAATAACTCCCGTACATTGCGATACATGAATACCACCTTTTTTAACAAACTCAAATTCACGTTTTACTGCTTCAATATGATCTGCGTGCCACACTTTAAGTAGTTCACAGCCGCAGTAGGCACATTTGCCGCCAAATTTAGCATGTAGAGCCGTTCGTTGGGATTTAGTTAGCTTCATTAATTAGCGCCTGTAATGATATTATATCCACCAGATGTAGAAACCGCATCTCCATCTGCATTAAGTGCATTTATGTTCTTACACAAAAATCCACCGTAAGTATTAGAATCACATTCAAGATTAATGTACTTACATGTATCACATGTTGGTCTTGGGGGTTGTAGTTGTTTAATTTTTTCATGTAGAACGCTAAGATTATCATGATCAACATAGCCAAATTCTGCGCGAATTTCTATATCTAACAACTCTTGCTTTTTATCTTCAAACTCTTTATTTGTCATTATAAACTCCTATTTTAAAACTCATAAAAAGAGAAACCCACAATAAATGTGGGTTACCTGTGGATAACTAATGCACCGAATCGGAGCACGGATAATTTAGCAAACTAGCTGGATCACACGCATCACGCAAATCCTGCACACAAATATAATCTAAACCATGCTCATCTTGCACATAACGCACGGGATTGCTGCCAAAATGCTCAATTCGTTTTTTCATGTTGTTGTTTCTCCTTTAAAGTTTGTTGAATTAATTGAACTGCTTGTTCCGTATAAAAATACATCACAATTTCTTTGCTGCCATTTTTGGCTTTGCTTAAGCGCCCCTCACAATAATCATCCTTGCCACGAAAGCCGAGTAAAGAAATTATCCTGCCAATTGCTTGTGGACTAACTTTTAGACGTTCAGCGATTTGCGCAGGGGATAATTTTTGCTCAGTGGTAACCGGTAACATTAATTCTAATGACAAACCAGCGTGATCATGCAGCAATTGAGCTTTAAGCACTTGTTTGCTATCTGGGCTTAATTTCATCTCATCAATTTGCTTGAGCGCTAATTTTAAAAATGCGGCGTTTACTTTTATAGTTGGTGCTGGTGAAATTAGGGCAATTGGCGCTTGGCTAATTTGTGGCGCGGTAGCTTTTTTCTCGCACTCGATGAAATATTTGCGTGCTTCTTTGCCCTTGGCGGTTTTGGAGAGCATCGAAACTTCTTTTGCCATATCAACAAATCATCTGATTTTTGATCAAGCTCAAACTATAACTGCTCATTCTGGTAACATACCA
>JAIEMU010000090.1 GCA_019751895.1 Sphingobacteriaceae bacterium
ACACTTACCCTGCAAACGACCTTAAAATACGTTATCATCACCTTAAAAGCAGACAACAAAGGTGAAGGTGGTATTTTTTCATTATTTTCATTGGTAAGAAAAAAAGCGAAGTGGTTGGTCGTTCCCGCTATTATTGGCGGTTGTGCGCTATTAGCAGATGGGATTATTACACCAAGTATTACCGTAACCACCGCCATCGAAGGACTGACACGTAAATTTGAAATTCCTGTTATTCCAATTGTATTGGCAATTATCACTGTTTTATTTATCATCCAACAGTTTGGAACAAATTTGGTAGGTAAATTTTTCGGACCAATTATGCTCGTTTGGTTTAGTGTTTTAGGCTGTTTAGGTTTGTCTTACATCGTTCAAGACGCAAGTATTTTGAAAGCCTTAAATCCTTATTATGCCATCCATTTATTAAGCACACACCATTTGGCTTTTATTATTTTAGGAGGTGTATTTTTATGTACAACGGGTGCCGAAGCTTTGTATTCAGACCTTGGACACTGTGGCAGAAACAACATCCGAATCAGTTGGATTTTCGTAAAATTTACCCTGATATTAAACTATTTAGGTCAAGGAGTTTGGATACTTAAACACGGAGATATTTATATTCCTAGCGCAAAAGTAAACCCATTTTTCCAAATCGTTCCCGATCAATACCAAATACCAATGGTAATTTTGGCTACAATGGCGGCTGTAATCGCTAGTCAAGCATTGATAAGTGGCTCATTTACACTTATCAGCGAGGCAGTACGCTTAAATTTATGGCCTAAAATCAAAATCATTTACCCTACTGTTAGCAAAGGTCAATTATACGTTCCATCTATCAATTGGTTGATGTGGCTAGGCTGTTGTGGTATCGTTTTATTATTTCAAAAATCAGAACGAATGGATGCCGCTTATGGTTTATCTATTACCATTGCCATGTTGATGACCACCATTTTATTGAGTTTTTACCTTAAAATTAAGCACTTTCCCAACTATATTGTTTATCTATTTTTAGGTACGTATTTAGTTATTGAGGGTACATTTTTAATTAGTAATTTAACCAAGTTTTTACACGGAGGATGGGTTACCGTTTTACTCGGAAGTATATTATTTACCGTAATGTGGTGTTGGTATGTAGCTCGAAAAATCAAAAATCGTTTCGTAAAATACGTTGAGATTGACGACTATTTCGACATTATAAAAGAATTGAGTGATGACACAAGCATTCACAAATATTCTTCTCAATTGGTTTACCTTACCAGTGCTAATTTTAAAACCGAAATTGAGTCTAAAATCATTTATTCTATCATTCAAAAAGAACCTAAACGTGCCGATGTATATTGGCTTGTACACGTTGACGTGGTAGATGAACCTTATAGAAAAGACTATAAAGTAGAATTTTTAATTCCAGGAAAATTAATTCGTATTGATTTTAAACTTGGTTTTAGAGTAGAACAACGCATCAATTTATTGTATCGTAAAGTAATTGAAGAATTGGTAAAAAATGGCGAAGTAGATATTACAAGTCAATATCCTTCGCTAAACAAACACAAAATTGCAGGCGATTTTAGATTTGTTTTATTAGAAAAGCACCTTTCTAAATTCACTAATCTTTCTTTATATGACCGAATTGTAATGAATTATTACTTTATGCTCAAAAAACTAAGTTTATCTGAAGAACGCAGTTTTGGCTTAGATAGCAGTTACGTAGCCGTCGAAAAAGTACCTTTAATATTCGTCACCCCCGACGATATAGAACTCAACAGATTGCCTGTTTAAAAAATAGGGTTCGTACTCCACACGAACCCTATTTTTTTTGTATTAACATCAATTTAAACCTAAATTTTATTGGTTTTGCAAAAATATTTCAAGCATTTGTAACAACTGAACATCGTGAATGTCTTAATTACGTAAACCAAAAAATGAATTAGAAAATACGCGTTATTTTAATTCAAAAATTAAACATTAATCATCATAAAAGGAGATATTATCATGGAAAAAAAACTATACAGAAACCTACACGACAGAAAAATAGCTGGTGTAGCCTCAGGTGTTGCCAATTACTTACACATAGAAGTTACGGTTGTTAGATTGTTATTTATATTGTCCACCGTTTTTTTGGGTGGCTCGGGATTAATTACTTACATCGTTTTGTGGATTGTAAGTCCTACAAACAACGACCCTAATGCTAAATTTAAAAAGTTTGACGATTTTTTTAACAACCAAAAAAATCCATTTGAAAATGTAGTCCCTAACAAGGAAAACAGTACTATGAACACAAAATGGAACACCGAAAATTTTGCTTACAAGAAAAAAGACAACAAAAAAGCAACCACCATTATAGGAGTGTTTTTGTTAATCATGGGAACTTATTTTTTATTAGATGAATTTGATTTCATTCCTGAATTTGTAACCCTAGGTAAACTTTGGCCTTTATTATTAGTGTTTTTTGGTGTCAGCATGCTTTTAAATTCAAAAAAGAATAGCGACTTTGAAAACTTCAAAAAAAGCCAAGAAAAAGCGAGCGAACCAATTGTCACTCCTCCGCCAGCAAGCGAAGAAAAAAGTGTAAACAACCCAGACGAAAACCAAAATTAAAACCTGAAATCATGAAAACAAATAAAATTATATGGGGCATATTGCTACTTTTTATGGGTAGCGTATTATTGTTAGAAAACTTTGATGTGATTGAATTTTATTGGAGAAATGTATGGCAATTTTGGCCACTATTCTTAATCATATCTGGTGTAGCTATGTTATTCAAAAACAGAGAAAACAACATAAGTACCTACATTTCAGTTTCTATACTGATTATTTCTTTACTCTTTTTGTTCTACAAAGGACAACAAAAACCTAAAGAATCAAATTGGTTTGACAAAAATTTTGAGGACGGAATCGACATCAATATCGATGACAAACCACAAGTAAAAGAATTTTTATTTGAGCCCTTTGATGGCGATACAACTAAAAAAGTAATCTTTAATATTACTGGAGGTGGCACTTCCTTTTACCTAGATGGTGAAACTGATAGCTTAGTTTTTGCCGACATCAGCAGAAAAAAAGGACGTTTTATTTTATCAAGTGTAAAAACAGCTACCGAAAACACGGTGAATTTCAAAATGAAAGAAAAAAATCATCGCCTAAATTTTGGTGGCAATCAAAATGATGTGAATTTAAAATTAAATACAAAACCTATTTGGGATTTTAATGTAAAACTAGGCGCAGGAGAATTCAAATTCGACATGACCAATTACAAGGTGAACACTTTTAACTTTGAGGGTGGCGCATCCGAAGTAGATTTAAACATCGGAAGTTTACTTCCAAATAGTTATGTAAATATCCAATCAGGAGTTGCTGCAATTGACATCGCAATCCCTGCTCAATCGGGCTGTAGAATTAAAACAAATACAGGACTTTCGTCAAAAGATTTTGAAGGCTTCACCAAAATGGAAAATGGTTTTTACGAAACAGATGACTTTGAAAAAGCTAAAAACAAAATATATATCAACCTAGACGGTGGTTTGAGTCGTTTTCAAGTTCATAGAGATTAGATTTTTTGAATTATATAAATTGAAAACCGAAGTGAATTTTACACTTCGGTTTTTTTTGTTTTAAAAGTTTTCCAATT
>JAIEMU010000095.1 GCA_019751895.1 Sphingobacteriaceae bacterium
AGGCGCCTTTGTGAATTATGGTTTTGTTTTTCAGAGACTCGGGATTTAGCACCACTGTAAAACCATTTTCGGTTTCTGCCGTCTGTATTTCAGCGATTTCAAAGTTGTGCTTGTCGGTTTGTATAAAAACAAAGTTTTTGCCCTCATAGCTCACAATGGCATCTTCGGGCAGGGTGTAATGTTTGTTTAAGGCAAGTTCAATTTCACCATTCATATACATGCCTGGTAATAAAGTTTTGTCGTAAGTTTCAAAGTGGCAATGTACTTCTGTCGTACCATCTGCATCAATATTCTTACTGATGAGAATAATCTCGCATTCGTATTTTTTAGTTGGATTTGTATTGGTATGGGTAATTACTTTTTGTCCGATTTTTAAATTAATGGCATCTTTTTCATAAATTTTTAAGTTCAAATGAATGTCGGTTGGGTTGATAAGTTCAAACAAAACCTCTGTAGAGCTAATGTATCTCCCTATGTTGGCGTTTACTTTGCTCACAAAACCAGTAATCGGACTATAAATGGGAATGCTTTTTGTAATCTTATTTATCGAAACTTGATTGGGGTTGATGTTGATTAAACGCAGTTTTTCGGACAATGAATTTAGATTGATGCGTTGATTGTTCAACTCGGCTTGTGCCAATTGTGTACTTTTATTGCTGTTGGCTTGGCTTTCGTTTAAATCTTTTTGACGGGTGTAGTCTAATTCTGCGAATTGCAATTTTGATTTCACCAACAAATAATCTTGTTGCAATTGCACATACTGAGGATCTTCGATGGTTGCAATGACCTCGCCTTTGTTTACATGCATGCCCGGCAAAAGTTTGGTTTGGCGCAAATATCCACCCAAAGGCACGCTAATAGAAATTAGATTTTGAGGCGGTACATCTATTTTTCCGTTGGCTTTCAAAACCGATGAGATGTTTCTAAATTGTAATTCTGTGGTGCTTAATTCAATGTTTTGCAGTTCGCTATCGTTTAGCGAAATTTTATTTTCTGCTTGGCTTTTTACTTCTTCTTTTTGCGTTTTTTCGGTGTTTGTACAGGCCGAAAACACTAAAACAAGAAGGCAAATGTTGCGTATATTTTTCATGATGGATTTATTTTTGAGATAAGAAATTTAATTGAATAATACTTTCGTTGTGGTTGGTCAAAGCGTCTAAATAATTGCTTTGCAAAGCAAACGATTGGTTGATGAGGCTAATCAATTCGATGTAGCCAATTTCGCCATTTATAAATTGTTTGTTTGCCGTTTTAATAATTACAGTTGCATTTTTCAATCCACTTTGTTCAAAGTACAAAACGGTTTTGAGATTGCTTTTGTATATTTCGAACCATTTTTTTTGTTGAATTTTCAAGTCGTTCCATTCGTTTTCGTATTGCGAAAGGGCAATTTTTTGTGCGATCTGTGTTGATTTTATTTTTGCCAACCGACTTCCCATAAATAAAGGAATGCTGACGCCAATTTGAAAAGAGCTAAAACGATTGTTAAGCGTATAAATTTGATTGTTTGGTGCTAACCCCACAAAGCTATTGTTGTTGTATCCAAAATTAAAATCGGGCAAGAATTTAGATTTCTCTAATTTGTTTTGCGCCAGCGAAATGTCTTTTTGTTTGTTGGCTATTTTAAGTAAAAAATTACTTTTTAAACTGTTTGTATCTATTTCGGCTAGGTTTTCTAGCTTCAATTCGCTTTTTTCAGGTACAATTGGCTGCGGCGAATTGAGAAAATACTGCAACGCCAAGGCCTGTGTTTTTAAACTTTGCTGTGTGTTGCGAATTTGATTTTCAATTTCGTGCTTTTGCGTTTCAATGCTTAGCTTTTCCAAAATATTTGTTTCTCCTTTTGCGAGTCTAAGTATCGATTTTTCTAAAAAATGACTATACAAGCTGTCGGCTTTTTGCAATATTTTTTCTCTTTCCTGAAGCACAATGTAGCTGTAAAAAGCTTCATTAACCATTTTTTTTAATTCATTTTCTTTTTGTGAAACTTGTAAAACCGCACTTTGCCATTCGGCAGTAAATAGGTGTTTTTGGTGTTTATACACCGAAGGAAAAGCTAAACTTTGTGACAGTCCAAATTTAGTGTCGTTATACAAACTGTTTATTTTTCCACCTTCAAAAAAAACATTTGTTTTGGCAATATCGGTTGAAGTTTTAATCAATGCTTGCGCATAATCGGCTTTCAGTTTTTCGATTTTCAAATTTTTATTGTTTGCCAAAGCAATTTCAAGGGCTTGTTTAATGTTTATTTTTTGTTGTGCATCGCTTGGCAAAGCGAAACCGATTAAAAACAACACTAAAAAAGTTTTTTTTGTGAATTTTAATTTAGTTTTCATTTCTTTTTCGAAAATTAAATAGAGAATAGGGAGCACAAAAAGGGTTAAAAAAGTAGCAATTAGCAATCCGCCAATCACCACCGTAGCCAAAGGTCTTTGTACTTCCGCACCTGCGCCGTCGCTCAATGCCATTGGTAAAAATCCCAAGGAGGCTACAAAGGCCGTCATCAAAACAGGTCTTAAGCGCAGTTTTGTGCCCGACAATACAATTCTAACTTTGTTTTTGATGCCGCTTTCTTTCAGTCGGTTAAATTCTGAAACGAGCACAATACCATTCAAAACCGCCACACCAAACAAAGCAATAAAACCTATACCTGCACTAATGCTAAAAGGCATTCCACGCAAGGCTAAAAATAAAATGCCACCAATGGCAGATAAGGGAATGGCAGTGTAAATTAGTAAACCTTGTTTGATAGATTTGAAAGTAAAAAACAAGAGAATAAAAATAAGAATTAAGGATACAGGCACGGCAATCATCAATCTTTGTTTGGCTTGATTTAGGTTTTCAAAAGCACCACCATAGGTGACGTAATAGCCCGTTGGGAGTTTTATTTTTTGATTTACTTTGGTTTGCAATTCCTGCACAATACTTTGCACATCTCTGCCTTTTACATTAAATCCAACCACAATTCTCCGTTTGGTATCTTCCCTTTGTATCTGGTTTGGACCACTTTTTATCGCTATCTCAGCAAGTTGGTTTAATGGAATTTGATTTCCATTGGCGGTAGGAATCAATAGATTTTGCACATCCACCAAGTTTTTTCTTTCGTCTTGGTTTAGCTTCACCACCAAGTCAAACCTTTTTTCATCCTCAAACACCAAACCCGTACTTTGCCCTGCAAAAGCGGTATTAATCACTTTGTTGATTTCAGAAATGGAGAGATTATATTGTGCTATGGCAGCTCTATTGTAGTTGATGATGATTTGAGGAACGCCTGTAATGGGTTCTATAAATAAGTTTTCTGCACCTTCAACTGTTGATACAATTGTACCAATTTTTTCTGCATTTAAAGCCAAGCTGTCTAAGTTTTCGCCAAATATTTTACAAACCACATCTTGTCTTGCACCTGTCATCAATTCGTTGAAACGCATTTGTACAGGATATTGAAAACCAACGGTGATGCCGGGTACATTTTCTAAAGCGGCGGTCATTTTTTTTGACAATTCATCAAAACTATGTGCCGAAGTCCATTCTTTTTTATCTTTCAATATCACCATCATATCGCCTGCCTCCATGGGCATGGGGTCGGTAGGTACTTCGCCACTGCCAATTTTGGTTACT
>JAIEMU010000020.1 GCA_019751895.1 Sphingobacteriaceae bacterium
CGTAGGTGGTTAACTAAACCTCAAAATTTAAAAGCCATTTAATAAGCTTTTAAATTATTAGTAATATATTTGATGTAATTAATTTTCGTATTTTCAAGTTTATGAAAGACAAAAATCTTTACATTATAGCGGGTTGTAATGGAGCGGGCAAAACAAGTGCCTCTTTTACTATATTACCTGATATTATCAATTGTACTGAATTTATTAATGCGGATGCAATAGCGAGCGGAATTTCTCCTTTTCAGCCCGAGAAAGTAGCCTTTGATGCGGGTAGAATTATGTTGACCAGAATAAACGAATTGTTGAACAATGGCGAAAGTTTCGCTTTTGAAACCACGCTGGCAACTAAATCATATAAAGAAAAAATAAATCAAGCAAAAAGTAAGGGTTATTGTATAAATCTACTCTTTTTTTGGCTTGAAAGTGTAGATTTAGCTAAAGAAAGGGTCAAAACTAGGGTAGTTGAAGGTGGACACAATATTCCGCCAGATGTGATAGAAAGAAGGTATAAAAGAGGAATTGATAATTTATTCAAGATTTATTTACCTTTAGTGGATGGAGCTTTAATATTTGACAACTCTAATGGAAGTGCAGTTTTAATAGCCCAAAAAACAACAATTGGGGATTTGACGATTATTAACGCTACTAAGTTCAACGAATTAAGAAAATAAATGAAAACGATAACCACAGTAGAAAAACAAAACGAAGAAAGAGATAAAATTATAGCAGGCTTGGCTTTGGCTTATGAAAGGGTGAAGGAATATAAACGGTATAAAAAAACACCTCTAGTGCTGATGCAAAACGGGAAAATAGTGCATATTAAACCCTAATTTAATTTTTTATACCTTTTTTTAGGACGAGACATAGGTTTCACGCAGATATCGCTGATGCACGCAGAAAAAGATGCTTTACTCTGTTTTGTCACCCTGAGGTTACGAAGGGTCTAAACGGTGGCGGTCTCACATCTTATATCTAGCTTCTCATGTCTATTTGTGGTTAGATACCTCACGTTGTTCGGTATGACAAATGTCGAACAACGTGTTTTAATAATGCCCTTTTAAAGAAAGAATTGTAACGACATCATCCTGAACGCTGTAAACCATTCTATGCTCTTTATTAATTCGTCTAGACCAAGCACCTGAAAGATGATATTTCAAAGCCTCAGGTTTACCTGTGCCCGAAAATGGGTTTTCGTAAATTTCGTCAAGAAGAACAAAAATTTTAGTTAAAATAGTTTTGTTTCCTATCTTTTTCCAGTTTTAAATCTCTTTTTTAGCTTTTTCAGAAAAGTCGATTTGATAGGCCATTATAACCCTAAAAAAGTTTTCAGATTTTCTTTTTCAACTCGGGTTGTCTTGCCATTTTTCACGTCATCTTTCCCTTGTTCAACCATTTCGACAAATTCTTTACCATAAAAATTTATGGACTTTTCTCTTTCTGAAAGTTTACCTTCTTTTTTTAAATCAATTTTCAAAGCTTTAGCGATTGCTTTAATAGCTGTTGATTGCTCTTTGGTTTCTACATGTAAAATAAATGTTTCCATACTACAAATATCAGATTTTTAAATGATGGTTGTTAACAAACAAAAAACGAGCTGTAAGGCACAAATTTTCAATTAAACTTCGTTACCAAAGCTACGGCTTTGCTGTATTTTTTGGTATATCCAGTTAGGTCAAAAACATTGGTGATGACAATGTAAATGCCAATGTTACATTTTTGACCTCTGTCGTTCATGCCGTCCCACGTTATTTTTCCATTTGCGGAGATGGTCTCGTTGCGTAATAATTTACGTTGTAAAACACCGTTTTGGTTGTAAATATTTATGGAAGCAAAAAGCGCATTTCTGTCAAATTGGTAATTTATTTCTAATTCATCCTCAAATCCATCCCCGTCGGGAGAGAAATTGGTATAACTTACAAAAACATCGTCTTTTGAGTTGTTAGTATCCAGTTGTTGAGAGTTTTTGGCGGTCGGGGTAGCATATTTTGCGGTTGCAGCTGCAGAAACAAAATTATTGATTTGGTTGGTAGGGGCAAAAAAACTGACCCTTTCTAAAGATATACCTTTGGTGTTTTGCAATAAAGCAAGGTGCATTTGGTTGGTATAATTTAGTTCGTCAATTAAGGCAGTATTACTCAATAAAACTACATTTCCTTTGTCGATATTGTAAGCAGGTAGTACGTTCATTTGAATCACTTGATTTGGATTTTCAACGGTATAATCTCTGTTCAATATTTCGGGTTTGGTGGTCATTACCCAATACGTTTGGGGTTGCATAAGTAGCATTTTGTTGCTGATATTTTTTATACTCGATAACGCTCCTTTACTATCTCTGTTGGCTAATTGTAATTCTTGCAGGTCTAAAACATAATTGCTATTGTTGTATATTTCTACAAAATCGGCACCACCTATATTGGGGTTGAATAAAACTTCACTGATTAGAATATCATTTGGAGAAATGTATTTTGCTTTAAAAAAAGGAATAGAAATAGGTTCTATTTGCTTTGCACCACAATTGCTAACATTATTTATCGATAGTAAATAATGGGTGTCTCTGCGCATGGGTTGCTTCCATTTTAAGATTACAGTGGTCAAATTATTTTCATCCATTTGTACAAGGTTGGGCGTACCCAAATCACGATTCATATTGTAATTGCTTGGCAAACCTGCTGAAGAGCTGTCAATTTCTTGATTAAATGTAAGTTGCACACTTAAGCTATCGATGTATTGATAGTCAGTGAGCATTAATTTTTCAGTGTTTCGGTTTTCTAGGTAGGTTGAATTTTGTGTTCCTGGCGTTCCACCTAAAGCCGCTTTACTCGCCTTCCAATTCTGAATACCCGTACATTTATTTTGCGGGTCGAGGAGTTCCAAAGTATAACCGCCAAGTTTTTTGGTGCTGTCTTTGTACCAAGTATCGGCATAGGATATTTGGTTAATTACTTCCGATTGAGAATTGCTTAAGGTCAATATATCTTTGTCATTATTGAGGCTCGGCCAAGGCGATAGCCCTATGGTTTTGCTAAAAGGCTTGTATAAATTTACATCTGCCAAAGGGCATAAAACAAGCAATTGGTTGGGTTCTAAAATCACCTCACCAAAAGTATAAACGGTACTTTGGTCGGTATATTTCCAGTCTTTTAAGGAGATGTATTTGTCGGTAGTATTCCACAGTTCTACAAATTCGCTGGCGGGTAAACCAATTACGGGCGATGGGTCGGCAAAAATTTCATTGATGATGATGTCTCCTTTTTGGGAGGAGTAGGGCTGTAGATAAAAAAATGTAGCGGTGTTGTTTGTGGCAATTGGGTTTAGTTTTTTATCTCTTACGTTGGTTACTTGTAGGGTATAGTTTGCGGTGGTTAGGCTTTGCTGAAAAGCGAGTAAGAAAACATTCGGTAGGTTGCTTGTATTGACTTCTATAGGATTTCCGAGGTTGTTTGATAGTGCATAGTTGCTTGTTAGCAATGCTGAATTTGTTTCTAATGCTTCTGAAAACGTAACTTCGACATGGGTAGCATCTATTGCTTTGGCACTGGTTACAGTTGGCGGGGTGGTGTCG
>JAIEMU010000099.1 GCA_019751895.1 Sphingobacteriaceae bacterium
AATACATCTTCTTCTAAACGTAGAAACAAATCATACACTTTGTTCCCGCTTATGCCTGCTCCTATTACTTCCCACTGGGAGTTAGATTTTGCTTTTTTTATCAAATCTACATAACCATTTGGCTGCACACCTAGCTCGGTAATCGAATCGCCAAAAAATATAATTTTTTCAGGTTTATTAATCATTGCCGTACTGATACTAAAAAGTGCGATTACAGTCGTTAAAATAAGTATTTTTTTCATTTTTTAATTGATTTTTAAGTTTAAGTAACTCCAAATATATAAATTTTAAATTTGGTTTATTTTAATGCTATAAAAACAAAGTTTGATTTCTAAAAATGTAGCATACAGCTAAAACCCACATCTGAAACCTCACATTAAAATCTGAATCTCATATCTAAAATCTCATATCTAATTGTTAGCTTTGCATCAAATTTTATGACCCCAATCTTATGAGCTTAAACATTCATTACCAAGAAGATTTTCAAAACCGCCATATTGCACCAAACCCATCGGAAACAAAGGCGATGTTACAAACGATAGGCGTTGCATCAATCGATGAATTGATTGAACAAACGGTTCCTCAAAAAATCAGATTAAAACAGCCTTTAAACTTACCTGAGCCGAAATCGGAGGTAGATTATTTAGCCAATTTGAAGCAAACCGCTTCTTTGAATAAAGTTTTTAAAAGTTTTATCGGACAAGGATATTACGACACACATACTCCTGGTGTAATTTTGCGCAACGTGATGGAAAACCCAGGATGGTACACACAATACACACCTTACCAAGCCGAAATAGCGCAAGGTAGATTACAAGCGTTATTGAATTTCCAAACCATGGTTATTGACCTTACGGGAATGGAAATTGCAAACGCATCTTTACTCGATGAGGGTACCGCAGCAGCAGAGGCAATGTTTATGCAATTTAGCTTACGCAAAAGCCAAACCGCTACTAAATATTTTGTTTCTGAATTGCTTTTCCCTCAAACGATAGACGTTTTAAAAACCAGAGCCAATCCTTATGGCATTGAATTGGTTATCGGCAATCACGAAAACTTCACACCAACGGCTGAATTTTTCGGTGCCATTGTACAATATCCAGCAGGAAATGGAGAAGTATTTGATTACCGTAATTTTACCGATGTATTGCACCAAAATAACATCAAATTAACGGTTGTAGCCGACATTTTGAGTTTAACTTTATTAAGCCCTCCTGGCGAATGGGGAGCAGATGCTGTAGTGGGTACTACGCAACGTTTCGGAATTCCGATGGGATTTGGCGGTCCTCATGCTGCTTATTTTGCCACCAAAGACGAATACAAACGTGCTATCCCTGGTCGTATTATTGGTGTAACCATCGACAGCAACAACAATTACGCTTTGCGTATGGCTTTGCAAACCCGCGAACAACACATCCGTAGAGATAAAGCAAGTTCAAATATCTGTACCGCACAAGCACTTTTGGCAATTATGGCTGGTTTTTATGCTACCTATCATGGTCCAAAAGGTTTGAAATTGATTGCTGAACGTGTTCATGGTTTAACCACAAGTTTATCAGAAAGTTTAAATGCTTTAGGATTTACACAATTAAATAAAATATTTTTCGACACCATTCGTTTCGATTTGGGCGATTTGGCAAATGTCATTCACAAAGAATGTGTGGACAACGAAATCAACTTAAAATACAGCGGAACTGAAGTAAGCATCTCACTTGACGAAACCACAACCGCTGCCGATGTTGCTTTGTTGGTGAAAATATTTGGAAAAGTGAAAGCCGTTCCTGCCGATAGCACTTCGATTGTAGAAAAAGTAAACACCGTAATTCCAACACATTTACAACGTACAAGCAATTACTTAACACATCCCGTTTTCAACTCGCACCACTCTGAACACGAAATGTTGAGATACATCAAATCTTTGGAAGCAAAAGATTTATCGCTTTGCCATTCGATGATTGCATTGGGTTCTTGTACCATGAAATTGAATGCCACCACTGAAATGATTCCTGTTACTTGGCCTCAATTTGGCAAAATGCACCCTTTTGCACCTGCCGATCAAGTATTGGGTTACTATACCGTTTTCAATGAATTAGACAAATGGTTGAGCGAAATTACAGGTTTTGCAGCCATGAGTTTACAACCTAACGCAGGTGCGCAAGGCGAATATGCAGGTTTGATGGTTATCAGAGCCTATCACCAAGATAGAGGCGATCATCACCGTAACATTGCTTTAATTCCTGCTTCGGCTCATGGTACCAACCCTGCTTCGGCAGCCATGGCGGGCATGAAAATCGTAATCGTAAAATCTTTAGAAAATGGAAACATTGATGTAGAAGATTTGAAAGCTAAAGCCGAAGAACATGCAAATGATTTGTCATGTTTAATGGTTACTTATCCTTCTACACATGGTGTATTTGAGGAAAGTATCATCGAAATATGCGAAATTATCCATAAAAATGGTGGTCAAGTGTATATGGATGGTGCCAACATGAACGCTCAGGTAGGTTTAACCAGTCCTGCCAACATTGGCGCCGATGTGTGTCACTTAAATTTACACAAAACCTTCTGTATTCCTCACGGTGGTGGCGGCCCAGGTATGGGACCAATTGGTGTAGCGGCGCACTTAGAAAAATATTTGCCTGGTCACGCTGTGGTTGATATCGACAAAGGAAAATCTATTTCGGCAGTATCGTCTGCGCCTTGGGGTTCAGCATCTATTTTACTAATTTCTCATGCTTACATCGCCATGATGGGCGGAGCGGGATTGACCAATGCGACCAAATATGCGATTTTGAATGCCAATTACATGAAAGCAAGATTAGAAAAACACTATCCTGTTTTGTACGCTGGTGCGCAAGGTCGTTGTGCCCACGAAATGATTTTGGATTGCAGAGGATTTAAAAACTTTGGCATCGAGGTGGTTGACATTGCAAAACGATTGATGGATTATGGTTTCCATGCGCCAACCGTTTCTTTCCCTGTGGCAGGCACGTTGATGATTGAACCTACAGAAAGCGAACCAAAACATGAGTTGGATAGATTTTGTGATGCTTTAATTGCCATTAAAAATGAAATCTCAGCGGTAGAAAATGGCAGTTCTGACAAAGTAGATAATCCATTAAAAAATGCGCCACATACCGCTACCATTGTAACGGCAAACGAATGGAATCATAGCTATAGCCGCCAAACGGCTGCTTTCCCATTGCCTTATGTAGCGGATTATAAATTTTGGCCTTCGGTAGGCAGAGTAAACGATAGCCACGGAGACCGTTCGTTGGTTTGCGCTTGTCCGCCGATAGAAAGCTATCAAGATTAATAATTTAGTTTATTGCTAAAAAGCCCATTTGAAAATTCAAATGGGCTTTTTTTGTAGATAAAAATTACCATTCTTCGTTTGTTAAACGTAGCGGAAACTATAAAAATTCAATCGTTTAGACCCTTCGTATCCTCAGGGTGACAAATCGGACAAGCCTGGTGG
>JAIEMU010000097.1 GCA_019751895.1 Sphingobacteriaceae bacterium
TAATGGTAAAAAAGAAACACGTTTCTGATGAAATTGGTACTCGTGAATTAAATTACTTACAATCAGTTGCTCAAGTTAAATATCCAGATTCATTTAGTGAACAGCAATTGTTTTTGATTAAAGAAAGTAAAATTAAATTTCAAATTTTGGGGTAGGTATGTTCATGTTAGCAGAATATATAGTGAATAGATTGTCAATTGATATAGATTATATTTTTTATGTTCCAGGGAAAAATATATATCCGTTATTAAGCGCAATTGATAATAGTAATATACAAGGGATTAAATGTGCCACTGAGCTTGGTGCTGGTTTTATGGCAGAAGGATATTCAAAAGTTGCAAATAAATATGGGGTTGCATTAGCTATTGCTGGTCCAGGATTTTGTAACATGTTTGGTTCTATTGTTAATTCCTATTATGATAATTCAAAGGTTTTATATCTTCTGGGCTCTCATGACTCCTCGTCGAGTGGGAGAAATTCGTTTCAAGACAACAGTATATATAAACTTAGCAATCATTTGATATCTGCTAATATATCCTCATACTCATGTTTAATTAACACAAGTGATTATTTTAATCACTTGGAAAATGCGTTTTTTTATTTAAATAATGTCTCTTTACCAGTTGTCGTTAACATCCCAATTGATGTTCAAAAGTATAAATCTGATAATAGTACGATCTTGCCTAAAATCATTAATAGAAATTATTTGAATAAGGAAGGAGTGAAACGAGTCAGAGAAATACTGTTGACTCATGATATTTTATTTGTGACAGGTAGTAGAGCATTTGAAGCTAAGCAGGAAATAGCCAGATTTTGTAAGTCTTATCATGTTCCAGTAGCATCATCGTTGTGTTCAAAAGGTATTATTTCTGAATTTGAAGACTTTTATTTAGGTGTATTTGGATTTGCTATGAGTGAGAAAACTTATAATTATCTGATTGAGTTTAAACCAAAATATGTAATAACAATTGGATTAGATTTTAATGAAAGAAATAGCATAAAATGGGTCAATCTCAATAGTAAAATAATACACTTGGATTCTGTGCTCATAGAGAATAGCAGAGGATATTGTGGTATTGAAGAGTGCTATTTAACTGATTTAAAACAATTTTTTGAAACTTTGTTATTGGATATTGAACTTATTAAATATTTAAATCAAACCATTTATAAGCGAATATTATTGCTAAATAAAATAAAAGTCAGTCGTAAAATAAGAGTAAATGAGATAGATAATATCTTGTATGCAGATCAAGTAATTGAAACTTTAAATTTAATATTAGCAAACGAGAGTCCCATAAATTTTGTGATTGACTCTGGTTTACATAGAATATATTGCGCAAATCTTCTAAAGTTGACCGAAAATAGTTCTTATTATTCTTCCATTAATAATGCACACATGGGATGGGCTATAGCTGCTAGCATTGGCATAAGATTAGGATCTCCTAAAGAGTGTATTTGTATAACTGGTGATGGTTGTATGTTAATGAATGGGACAGAGATTCAAACTGCGGCAAAGTATAAAGTTAAAGTATTATTTATTGTGATAAATGATGCCGCATATGGAGCTATTTCTGGAGCAGAAATAAATAGTAGACATTACTCGTTACCAAATCATAATTTGCAACAATTTGCCGAGTCTTTAGGTATGCTCGCTATTACTGTAGATTCTAAAGAATTATTAATTAGCTCTATTCAACGGTATAGATTATGCAATGAGCCAATGTTATTAGATATCAAGTGCCAGTATAATGAACATGTAAATTATAATCAATACTATGAACAGATTTTGGCTTCGTGAGAGTGAGGGACACATTAAATGAATATAAAATATAATAAAACAAAAGCACTTGTCATCTTAACCATGTTGAGTATGATGGGGTTATTGGCATCAGATATTTATTTGCCAGCAATGCCTACAATGGTGAATTATTTTCACGTGAATTCTGCTAAACTACAACAAACAATCGGCATATTTCTTTTGGGGTTATCCTTTTTTCAATTGGTTTATGGTCCACTTTCAGACCAAATTGGAAGAAAGAAAATCATTTTATTTGGGGTTTTACTGTATGTTTTGGGCAGTTTTGGATGTGCTGTATCTACTAATATATATTTATTATTATTTTTTAGGCTCATTCAAGCAATAGGAGCCTGTTCTGGGCTGGTTCTTGGAAGGACAATTATTGCAGATATTTTCCCGCCTAAAGAAATTACTAATGTATATAATATTATTTATCCATTAGTTGCGGCATCTCCTGCTATCGCTCCAATTATTGGTGGATATTTAGTAAATCACTTTCATTGGGAATCAAATTTTATTTTTGTTGGGATATTTGGATTAATATTGCTTTTCTTATTAAAAGATTTTCCAGAGACCGCACCAGCTAAAAAGAAGAAATTTTGCTTTGGCTCAATTCTACAAGATTATGCGGTGATAATTAAGAATTTACGTTTTTGGGGCTTAACTGTCATTGTATTTTGTGTATATGGTGCTTGGTTTATTTATCTTACCCAGTCGCCATTTATTTTTATTGATCAATTACACTATAAGTCTTTAGATGTCGGATTTTTTTATATTCCTCTAGCCTGTAGTATCTATATTGGCAATTTACTGAGCAAGAAGATAAAGTTGAAATATGGAATAGAGTTAGCTTTAAGTGTTGGCTGCATGTTTTTTCTCTTCGGTGCATTATTGATGGCGATGATAACATTCTTTTTCAACATTAGCAGTGCTCTCCAATTAATAATTCCAATGTCATTGTTGGCTATATCTAATGGCTTTATCTTGCCACTTGGTATACCTGCAGCGATTTCCTTGAATCCTGATAAATCTGGAAGTGGATCTGGTTTAGTTGGATTCTTTCAAATATTTTTCTCTGCGATTTGTGCCTCATTTGTTGGAGAATTTTTGGGTGTAAGTATTTTTGTTATGAGTTCTACAATCCTATTATTAAGTATATTCGCCTGTGGATTTTATTGGATCAGTAAACGGATTAGCAATCAAATTATTAATTTGTGAAGATGGTGATAATTTGATGCTTCAGGCTCAACTATTTGAAAAGGTTAAATTATTGTTGCATTTTAATTTGGCTTGAGCTCTGAATTTAAGGGTGAAATGTAAAATCACACGCTGATAAGTAAATGTAGTGTAGCAAAGATAAATATAGGAGTTATATTTGGTAAAATATCGAGTATAAATCAATGTGATATCCATGAATATATGTCTGATTTAAATTTGTCTTACGTTTCGTATGTCGTTTTAATATTTATGTTCTCAGGTCATGTTTTTGTGGATTTTGCAACTTGAGTTGCGTAAACCTAGTTTAAAATTTTGCATCCTTATATAACAATAATGTTATTGCATGTCATCTTGAATTATAATTAAGCCTGTTAAATATTTTAGTATATAGCAAGGATAATTATAAATGAAACGCTGCGTTAAAAAAA
>JAIEMU010000093.1 GCA_019751895.1 Sphingobacteriaceae bacterium
GATAAGATTATCGTTTATTTTGTGCTGAACGTATCATTTGCGGGAAATCAAATTTATTTTCCATAGCCTCTACAATCATTACGATACGTTTGGTTCTTGTATTTTCTGTTTTTGCGGTATTGAGCCAATTGATAAAATAATTTTGATGACCTTTGTTAAGTTTCAAAAATCTTTCCAACAATTCAGCTTCGGCAGCCAAACAGCTTTGCAAATCTTCAGGCATTTCTATTTTAAAATCGGCATCAAAAGCAAGATTAACTTTAACAAAAGAACCCTCGGTTTTATTTATTTTTTTTCTTAGCGGAAGATTTAAAACCAAAATAAAATCGCCCTCTCCCATTGGCAACAAAGCCAAGCCTGAAATTAAAACCTTATCAATGCTGCCTTTTACCCTAAAACTTCTTTTTTCATTGGGTTTTATTTTATGGGCTAGTTGCTGGGGAACAAAAACATAATACCATCCTGTTTTTTCGCCTTTGTTGTCAAAGCGTTCTATTTCGGCATCAAATATTACCATTTCATTAAGTTTAATTTTTCCTCCACACCTAAACCAAAGAGTGCAAAATCATATTTAACAGGATCATTTGCATCAAAATTCCTAAGATTTTCTGTCAATTCTATTGCCGTTTTCCAATCGGTTTGTTTACGTGTAATTAATTTTAATCGCCTTGCAACCCTATCTACATGCACATCACATGGGCAAATTAAGTTTTCGGTTTTTAAAGTATTCCAAATTCCAAAATCTACCCCTTTGTTGTCTTTACGAACCATCCACCTCAAAAACATATTCAATCTTTTGCAAGTTGATTTTTGAAATGGAGAAGAAATATGTTTCATCGTTCGATGCGGAAAGTCTGGTAAACTAAAAAAATAACGCCTAAAATAATTCAACGATTGTTCTATAATCAAGCCGTCACTTTGTAGTTTAGGGGATAAAAATGCTTTTTCTAAACTATCATTTTGTTGATAATGATGTTTCAAGAACGATACAAAATACAACAAATCGGTATCATTAAACGTTCGATGCTTGAAACCAAGCATCGATTTTAAGTCATTATCTTGATGATTTAAGATAAAATCATAGGGTTTATTGTCCATTCTTACCAACAAATCATTACACTTATTGATAATGGTTTTCCGTTGTCCCCAAGCCAAAATAGCTGCAAAAAATGCAGCTATTTCGATGTCTTGTTTCTTCGAATATTGATGAGGAATACAAATCGGGTCATTTTCAATAAAATCTATTCGATTATATTGTGCAAACTTATCCTCTAAAAAATTTTTTAACGATACAAAATCCAAAGCAATTAACTCAAAGCTTGTTCCAAATCGGCTAGTAAATCGTCAATATCTTCAATACCGACACTAAAGCGCAATAAATTATCTGTTACGCCTACTTTTTCACGCTCTTCTTTTGGTATCGAACCATGTGTCATTGTTGTGGGATGATTTACCAAACTTTCTACGCCGCCTAAAGATTCGGCAAGGGTAAAAAGTTTAAATCTTGACGCGATACGAAAAGTTTCTTTCAAATCAGCGTCTTTTAAAGTAACCGAAACCATGCCTCCAAAGCCTCTCATTTGTTTTTTAGCTACTTCATGGTTGGGATGATCTTCAAATCCAGGCCAATAAATTTTATCAATTTTTGGATGTTTTTTTAAATAATGAGCTACTTTTTCGCCATTTTCGCAATGTGCTTTCATGCGCAAGTGTAGGGTTTTTATCCCTCTCAAAACCAAAAATGCATCTTGAGGTCCTGGAGTGGCACCACAAGCGTTGTAAATAAAGAATAAGTCTTTGTATAACTGTTCGTTATTAGTCATTAATGCGCCCATTACCACATCCGAATGCCCACCAATGTATTTTGTAACCGAGTGCATGACAATGTCAGCACCCAAATCAATTGGATTTTGTAAATACGGAGAAGCGAAGGTATTGTCAACGGTTAAAAGAATGTTTTTTTGCTTTGCAATTTCCGCCATTCCTTTAATATCTACAATTTGCATGGTTGGATTGGTAGGCGTTTCTATCCAAATCAACTTTGTTTTGTCGTTTACATAAGGTAAGATATTTTCAGGCTTTGATAAATCTAAAAAATGGAATTTAATACCATATTTAGCATACACTTTGGTAAAAATACGATAAGAACCGCCATACAAATCATTTCCAGTAATCACTTCATCGCCAGGCTGCAACAATCTCATCACGGTATCGGTTGCCCCCATCCCACTGCTAAATGCCAATCCATATTTTGCGTTTTCTAATGCTGCTAAACAATCTTCCAAAGCCTTACGGGTAGGATTTGTTCCCCTAGAATATTCATAACCCTTGTGTTCGCCTGGAGATTTTTGCCAATAAGTTGAGGTTTGGTAAATGGGTGTCATTACGGCACCTGTGGTTGGGTCTGGTTCCTGACCAGCGTGTATGGCTTTGGTAGCAAATTTCATATCTTTTGTTTTTTTTAATACAACTAAACTCAAAAGTACAGCTAAATACTACAACTCGAAAAATAAAATTATAAAAAAATTAGGCTATTTGAATAAGTGTACGCTCTTGTGGGCTATTTACTAAATTAAATACGCTTATGCAGACAAAATATTTACATTCATATTAAAAAAATAGCTTATCCTTGCTTAGTTACAAACTTTGCTTGACTTATATTTGGCACATTATAACTGGAGGTAACTAAATCCAATATGCATTCCTTTTAATGACTATAAATTTAACAAAATGATATTATTAAGAAACGAAATTGAACAGTTAGAACAGCGTTACAGAACAACATTTATCAATTCATTGGCAGGATTTCGTCAGGCGGTGCTGGTGGGCACAAAATCTGGTGAAGGAAATTCAAATCTTGCGATTTTCAATTCTCTGATTCATTTGGGAGCGCATCCGCCTTTGTTTGGATTGATCAACAGACCCGACAGTGTGCAAAGAGATACCTTGCAAAACATTTTGGTCCACAAAGAATACACACTCAACTTTGTAAAGACCATCGATTACAAAAAAGCGCACCAAACCTCTGCCCGTTACGACAAAAATGTTTCTGAATTTGATAAAGTAGGCTTTACAGCAGAATTTAAAGACAATTGTGTAGCTCCTTTTGTAAAAGAAGCCGTGGTACAAATTGCGATGAAATTTGAAGAGAAAATTCCAATTGCTATCAACGGCACCATACTTATTGTGGGCAGCATACAACAGGTAACTGTAAACGATAAATTGGTGGGCGAAGATGGTTTTGTGGATTTATCCGCAGCCGATGTATTGATTAGTCAAGGATTGGACGCTTACTTTTCTTCAAATGCGATTGGGCGATTGCCTTATGCGAAAGCAAAAGCGTAAATTCTTTTATTCAAACATTAAA
>JAIEMU010000169.1 GCA_019751895.1 Sphingobacteriaceae bacterium
GCTTTTTCTTCAACACTACGATAAAGCTCTTCACCGAACATAGTTTGATCCAAATTAGATAAAATTGATTGTAACTGATCATTACGCTCATTACCGAATAACTGTGTAGCTTCACCTATCACCAACAAACTGGCTTTAAATTCATTAATCGCCTGTAGTGCGCTTTCAGGAGTTAACGGAATGCTACTTTGATGCATATTCTCTGGAATTAATAAGCGATCTTCATCATACTGCAACAATGATGTCCACGTCGTAGCATATTCATTAATCAAATTAATCACGCTCTGCCCTTGGCTGGTAATTAATTGATTATTAGCTAAAGTTTTATTGAGTAAATCAAGTAAGTTTTGATATTCGTGATGAGCTTTATCAAGCAGATTATTATTGAGCGCATAGCCTTTGAGGAGGTAATCTTTTAAAACTGAGTTAGCCCATTGACGAAACCTAGTAGCTTGTTTAGAATTGACCCGATAACCAACTGATAAAATAGCATCAAGATCAAAGTATTCAACTTGATATATTTTCCCATCAGCGGCAGTTGTTGCAAAAAATGCAACAACTGAATTTTTATCCAATTCCTCGCTTGAAAAGATATTTTTTAGATGTCGTGAAATCACCGATTTATCACGACCAAATAACTGACTTAATTGATTAAGTGACAGCCAAACTGTGTCATTTTTTAGCTGCACATCAACCGTTACATTGCCATCGGTTGAAGTAAATAAAACTAATTCTTTGTTATTCATGGAATTACCCTTACAACATAAATTTTTATAATTTAGCATTTTAACGCTCAAATCCACCAGAGCGATAGATTTTTTCCAGATTATGCGCCTCACGGATTTCAATATCGGTAGCATTGGCTAGCGAGGTAATACCATGATCATTAATTCTAAAATAGCAATCTGGACGCATTAATTCGTTAGTCATTACCGATGTATTATGCGTAGTTAAAATAACTTGGCAATCAGACTCAATTAGCAACTTAACAAATTTTTCTGAAAGCTTGTTATGATAAAAAGCATCAAATTCATCAATCACCAATAATCTAACCTCTGCAATATTAATAAACCAGTAATAAAATAGCGCTAGTGCGAGCATACCACTCGAAGCTAATTGATTGAATTCGACGATTTGGTTTGGAAATTTGATAGCTACAGTTGGCTGCCCTTGTGCGTCAGTACTAACAACTAATGAATAATCTAGATCAAAATGTCTTAAAAATTTTTCAAATTCTTCGAGTTTATTACTTTCAATGATTTTGTTATAAATGCTCTCATGAGTAAGTAAACTAAACCCAACAAATTGACGATTATGCAAAGAATAGAAAAAAAGCATTTTCTCAACAAAATTCATTAATGCGATAAATGATTTTGCTATTTCATTTTCTAATTCTTTGATTTTAGTATTCTTATAGACATATTTTATCGCTGAAAAGTTATGGTTAGTCAGCGTATTATCAAAATTTTCAAGCTCAGGGATCTTTATGGTAAAGGTCGGTTGCGTTGAATCCCGATCAATTATTAGCTGATTATTAATAAATAATTGCTCAGATACAAAAGTATAATGATCAGATTTCTCACAAATATAAACCACTGATTGATTATTTAACAAAAACTCATACTCTAGAGTAGCTTTACTGTCAATATCATTATATAAGTTCTTGTAATAATTATATTTGAAAACATTATCTTGATAATCAGTAAACCCGCTGACAATATCAAAAATAGCAAATAATAAATTACTCTTACCACTGGCATTTTTACCGTAAATAATCGCTTTATTAACAATCCCATCTTTAACGCACTTCGAATTGAATTTGTAGTTTCTGGTATCGCCTAAGTCAAAGGTAATTTTGTCTTGAAAATTTTTGAAATTGGTAACGCTAAATTTTTTGAGCATGTTGCTATCCTTAAAATCTCATAAACAAGATTTTAACATGCAAATAAAATGTGCCGTAATTTTTTTACGGCACATCTCTAATTAATCAAAACTCAGGTAAGGTTCCTAAATTATCTTTTTTTATTTTATTTGAATCAGTTCGTATATAGTCAACACCATCAACTGTCTGAATACTTACTTCAGCGCCTTTCTGCCATTTACCATCATGTTTGTACGTTGTAACGTAGGTACGATTTTTATTTTTTATAGCATCAATAATAGCAGATCGTGTTTTCACCGCTGCTGGTTCATCAAAACTATCTCCACCCAAATCTTTAAACCTTTTAACTTTTTCAATATGAGTTTTTTCATCGTTATACTTAACTGCACAAATAGCATAATCTGCCCATTTATCCATTTTATTCAACCTCTTAAAAACAAATAATTACTACATTTAGTTATATTTAACCACCAATAATACTATATATAGTGTAAATCTTAAAAAACTCAAGAGGTCATGCAAAATTTATTTTTAATTATTCTGTCACACTAAATAAATCTGGTTCTTCATCTAGTGGTAATAATATCTTGTTTAAGTCATCTATCATTAATTGATTGTCAATGTCCATGTCATTATATTTTATGACCCTAATCACCAAATATTTAGGTCTAACTTTTTCACACATCGCTAACTGTACCAACATATTATCTGTACCTGTATGAATGTCTAACTTATCTAGTTTGATTTTCTCCCAAAATTTCCCCGTTAAAGTTAGATCAAACTTAAAATACACTTCATTGTTATCAACCGAGCCTTTCCATGATCGCTTATTTTTCCAATCTGGGCTAGATACAATAATATTTTTTTCTCCGATATAAATAAATTTATCATCTTCTTTATCATCCTCAACCTCAGCAATATATCGGTTAAAATCATGCTTCAATATTTTTTTGCTCTGATCTATTTCAATATACTCAATGCAATCATCAGATTGAAACTGTTGGTATAAATGATTCTTTAGTATTAAATAATTGGGTGGAATATGTTTAGGCAATTCATCGATTGGCTTAGTAAGGAATCTAGTTACTACATCTATTACTTTTTTACGCCCATTTTTTAATAACTCAACAAACGAATAGCCAGTAATCGTAATCAATACACTATCAAGCACCACACCACTAAAAATGTTTATTATTATGTCTGTTTTCCAGCCACCTTCACTTGGTACAGAAAGGTTAATTTCCACTTTAACCCCTAGTTCTCGCAGAATTTCTTTGTATGTACTAAGTAAAACAAAAAGGCTTTTTTCTGAAATTTCGTGCTTTGTATCATTTCCAAAGTGTATAGGAACAATTACTGGCTCATTATCTATAGACAATA
>JAIEMU010000175.1 GCA_019751895.1 Sphingobacteriaceae bacterium
GTTTCCTCCGCCTGCTGCATGTGCTTTTTGCTCGATGGATAATTGAAAATCTAGCATTCGCAAGGGGTCATTCCCTAAAACATCTTCCAGCGTAACTTGCACCACCGTACCCGAATTTGCAAAAGGATTGTTGCGTTTTGAGGGAGACCATCCGTTGACTACAATTTGGTTTTCGGCAGTTGCGCAAGGTGCGATAATCCCACCTGGGCACATGCAAAAAGAAAAAACACCTCTGTTGTTCACTTGTTCAACCAAGCTGTAATAAGCAGGAGGTAAAAACTCACTTCGTGTATCGCAGTGGTATTGTGCACTGTCGATAATTTCTTGCGGATGCTCTATTCTTACGCCTAAAGCAAAGGGCTTGGCTTCGAGTAGAATATTCTTTTTTGCTAATAATTCATAAATATCGTTGGCAGAATGTCCCGTTGCTAAGATTACGTTTTCTGCCAAAATGGTATCTTGATGATTAATTTCTATTCCTTTAATCTTATGGTCAGCGATTAACAAATCGGTCAATTTGGCGTTAAACATAACTTCGCCACCAGCGTTTAAAATCGTTTCTCTTATCGAAGTGATAATTTGAGGTAATTTGTTGGTGCCAATATGAGGTCGGGCATCAATCAAAATATCTTCAGTAGCACCATGTTGTACAAAAATAGTAAGCACTTTGTTGATGTCGCCACGTTTGTTGGAACGGGTGTATAATTTCCCATCCGAATAAGTGCCTGCACCACCTTCGCCGTAGCAGTAATTGGATTCAATGTTGATGATACCTTCTTTATTAATCAATGCCAAATCTCTTCGGCGAGCTTTTACGTCTTTTCCTCTTTCGATTACAATAGGTTTCAAACCGTTTTCGATACATTGCAAAGCGGCAAATAAACCCGCAGGACCAGCGCCAATAATTAAAACAGGCTTGCTATTTTTTACATTTTGATACTTGAAATTGAAAACTTCGGGCAGATGAACCTCATCCATATAAACCCTTACCATCAAACGATAAACCACCACTCGAGAACGAGCATCAATAGAGCGTTTTAAAATTGTGTAATCTGTAATTTTATGAATGTCAGTTTTTAAAGCATTTGAAATGGCTTTTTTGGTAACTTCCATGTCGTTTAGTTGATGCGGAAGTAATGTAATTTCGACGTCTTTTTGCATAATCGTAGTCAAGTATTTATCTCGAATTTTTACAAAAATATGTAAAATTGATGATATAAGTTGCTTTCAATAACATAGCTTTGTGTAGATAAAAATAGGAATTTAATTTTTGTGACAATTTGTAACTTGGCACAGATATTGAAGTCTTAGAATAAAAAAATAAATTAAAACAATAAAAAAATGAAAAAAGTATTATTTGGAATTTTAGGTGTAGTGGTATTGATAGCCTTATTAAGTGGATGTGGCTACAATGGTCTTGTAAAATTAGACGAAAATGTAAAATCGAAGTGGGGAGCGGTACAAACGCAGTATCAACGTCGTTCGGATTTGATTCCTAACTTGGTAAGTACGGTTAAAGGTGCAGCAAAGTTTGAACAAGGAACTTTGACAGCAGTAGTAGAAGCAAGAGCAAAAGCTACACAAATGACTTTGAAAGCTGACGATTTGTCGCCTGCAAACATTCAAAAGTTTCAAGCGGCACAAGGACAGTTGAGTCAAGCCTTAGGTAAGTTATTGTCGATTACTGAAAACTATCCTGAGTTGAGAGCAACCCAACAATTTAGTGATTTGTCGGCTCAATTAGAAGGAACTGAAAATCGTATTGCGGTAGCTAGAAAAGACTATGTGGATGCCGTGCAAGAGTATAATGTAAAGATGAGATCTTTCCCAACCAATCTTACCGCAGCCATGTTTGGTTTTAGCATAAAAGGTACTTTTGAGGCTGAACCAGAAGCTAAAAACGCACCTAAAGTAGAATTTTAATTCGTAAAAATAATTTAAAATTTAATTAAGGATAGCCCCAAAAGCTATCCTTAATTTTTAAACCAACAAAAATGGGATTATTTACAGAACAACAACAAGAGCAAATAAGCAATGCCATTGCTGCAGCAGAAAAAAACACTTCTGGTGAAATTAGAATTGCCGTTGAAAAAAAATGCCAAGGCGATGCGTTTGATATGGCTACACAAAAGTTTTTCGCCCTAGGGATGGATAAAACAGCATTGAGAAATGGTGTTTTGATTTACTTAGCTTATGAGGATAAAAAATTTGCAATCATTGGCGACAGTGGAATTAATAAAGTTGTTCCTCCTGATTTTTGGGAAATGGCAAAGGTTGCCATGAAAGCGCATTTTAGCAATGCTAACTTTGTAGAGGGCTTGGTGGCAGGGGTAGCCCTAGCGGGTGAACAATTGGCTGCTTTCTTTCCATACGAAAGCGGAGATGTGAATGAAATTCCAAATGAAATTGTTTTTTTAGATAAACACAACGACTAAATGCAAAAAATACGTTTAATAATAGCTTTTTTACTCATTGGGTTTGTTGCTTTTGCACAGGATTTTCCTGAAAAAAGCAACAAATTAATTAATGACTTTACCAACACTTTAGATGCCCAACAAATTCAACAGCTAGAAAAAAAGTTGATTGCCTTTGAGGATTCTACTTCCAACCAAATAGCGGTGGTGATGATTAAATCTGTAGGTGGATACGATATCAATGACTATGCTTTGCAGTTGGGACGAAAGTGGGGCATAGGTGGAAAGGACAAAAACAATGGTGTTATCTTGCTTATTGCGCTCAACGACCGTAAAATGTCTATTCAAACAGGCTATGGCTTGGAAGGTGCTTTGCCTGATATTTACACCAAACGAATTATTCAAAATAATATAAAACCGTATTTCAAACAGCAAGCCTATTTTGAGGGTATTGATGCAGGTACGGATGCCATTATTTCGCTTATCAAAGGCGAATATAAAAACGATGCCCCAAAAACCAAAAATAAAAAAAGCAAAGGAGGTGCGTTCTTGATTTTAATATTGATTGTGGTAGCGGTTATATTTTTTATTAAAAAAGGAGGACGAGGAGGCAACGGAGGTCAAGTGATAGGCAGTAGAGGGGTAACAGATGCTTTGCTCTTAGGAATGTTGTTTAACGGAATGGGACGTGGCTCGGGCGGTGGATTTGGCGGTGGAGGAGATAGTGGCGGAAGTTTTGGAGGATTTGGCGGCGGAAGTTTTGGCGGCGGCGGAAGTAGTGGAGATTGGTAAATAAAATTTATATAAGTATTTAAAAAAGGAGTGATTTTAATAAAATTACTCCTT
>JAIEMU010000114.1 GCA_019751895.1 Sphingobacteriaceae bacterium
AATTTAGTAATTTCGCAATTTATTATACACCAATATTATACACACATGAAATTATCTCAATTCAAATTCGATTTACCTGAATCATTATTAGCGCACAATCCCGCAGAAGAAAGAGACGAAGCTCGTTTAATGGTTTTACACAAAGATACTGGAGAGATTGAACATAAAGTATTTAAAGACGTACTGAGTTATTTTGACGACCAAGATGTTATGATTTTAAATAACACCAAAGTTTTTCCTGCTAGATTGTATGGAAACAAAGAAAAAACAGGTGCAACGATTGAAGTTTTCTTACTTCGTGAATTAAATAAAGAATTACGTTTATGGGATGTATTGGTAGATCCTGCTCGCAAAATTAGAGTTGGAAACAAACTTTACTTTGGCGAAGACGATTTACTAATTGCCGAAGTGGTGGACAATACCACCTCAAGAGGCAGAACCATCCGCTTTTTGTTTGAAGGAACAGACGAGGAATTTAGAAAAAATATTGAAATTTTAGGCGAAACACCTCTTCCTAAATACATCAAACGTAAAGCTACCGAAAACGACAAAGAACGCTACCAAACTATTTTCGCTAAACACGAAGGCGCAGTGGCTGCCCCAACAGCTGGTTTACACTTCAGTCGTGAATTGATGAAACGCCTTGAACTAAAAGGAATTGACTTTGCAGAAATCACTTTACACATTGGCTTAGGCACTTTCCGTCAAGTTGAGGTTGAGGATTTAACCAAGCATAAAATGGATTCTGAGCATTTCATCATTGATGAGGCGGCTTGTAAAATCATCAACAGAGGATTGGAACGTAAGAAAAGAATTTGTGCAGTAGGCACCACTTCGATGCGTGCCATCGAATCGGCGGTTACCTCTAACCGACTTTTAAAACCTGCCAACGATTGGACAAGCAAATTTATTTTCCCTCCTTTTGATTTCAGCATTGCGAATAGCATGATTACCAATTTCCACACACCAGAATCTACTTTGTTGATGATGATTAGTGCTTTTGGTGGCCACGAACACGTAAGAAATGCTTACGATGTAGCAATTAAAGAAAAATATAAGTTTTACAGCTATGGCGATGCCATGTTGATTATCTAAATAATTTTTAAAATGGTTGATTTTTAAAATTTTAAAAATCAACCATTCAATTACACCAAATGGAATATTACGCCATTATTGTTGCAGGTGGTTCGGGCAACCGAATGAAAGCCACGCTCCCAAAACAGTTTTTATTGTTGCATGGCAAACCAATTCTCATGCACAGCTTAATTGCTTTTCATAAAAGTATTTTCCAACCCCATTTAATTTTAGTACTCCCAAAGGCTTTTCATCATTTATGGAAAGAATTATGCATTGAACACAATTTTGCATTGAACCATACACTGATTGAAGGCGGTGAGGAACGTTTTTTTTCGGTACAAAATGGGTTAAAAATTGTACCTAACCAAGCCATTGTAGCCATTCATGATGGCGTAAGGCCTTTGGTGTCGGATGAAATTATTGTCAACGGCTATCAAACAGCTCAACTAAAAGGAAATGCAATTCCTGCGGTGACACCTACCGACAGTGTCCGCAAAATAGATGCAAAAGATAGTTACATCTTAAACAGAGACGAACTTAGGTTGATTCAAACGCCTCAAGTGTTCAAATCTGAAATTATTAAAAAAGCGTACGAGCAAAAATTTGATACAAAATTTACAGACGACGCTTCGGTGGTGGAAAACATCGGCGAAACCGTTCATCTAACACTAGGAGAACGTAAAAATATAAAAATCACCTATCCCGAAGACTTGCTTTTTGCTGAACTTTTTTTCAATAATTAATTATTTTTATCGATTTCTAAAACTTAGATTTGTTTTATATCCTAAAATAATCGAAACCTTTTAAATGAAACCATTACTGAGGCCCATGACTGCTGCCGATTGGCCAAGTGTAGCAGAAATATACAAACAAGGAATTGAGGGTGGAAACGCAACCTTCCAACTAGAACTTCCTACTTGGGCAGAATGGGACAAAGCGCATTTGCAAAAATGTAGAATGGTAGCCGAGCTAAACAATAAAATTGCAGGTTGGATTGCATTATCTCCCATTTCGGGACGTAGCGTATTTGTGGGCGTAGCCGAAGTAAGCATTTATATTTCAAACCAATATCAAGGACAAAAAATAGGTTCTCAATTGCTAAATGAGCTAATCAATGAAAGCGAAAAAGAAAATATTTGGACTTTAGAATCTAAAATATTCCCTGAAAACAACACAAGCATTCGTCTTCATGAAAAATTTGGTTTTCGGATTGTTGGCTATAGAAACCGCATTGGAAAAATGAAAAATATATGGCGAAATATAGTGGTGATGGAAAGAAGAAGTGAAAAAACTGGCCTTTAAATACAATTCAGCACACAGAGAAGTTAAAGTATAAATATTAAGTCCTATCTAAAATTAATTACCTTTACCCCATGAACGAAAATCTTGATTCTACATCCGAAAACCTAAACCCTGCCTACCGTGATATTGAAAAAATACTGTGTACGCAAGCATTTGAAGATTTCACAGGTCAGGAAAAGGTTTTAGAAAATATACATAAACTTTGTTTGCTTTACAATGTTGAAAAAATGTATGCTTTTGGTTCTGTTTTAAATTCAAATTTCAACAATAAAAGCGATATAGATTTATTAGTTAAATTCAAAAATATTGAATTGGAAATGTATTTTGAAAACTACATCAATTTAAAAGAAAACCTAGAAAAATTATTTAAAAGAGATGTTGATTTATTGGAAGAACAAACCTTAAAAAATCCAATTTTAATTCAATCAATAAACAAATCTAAAGAACTAATTTATGGATGAGCGAATTTTAAAATGGTTATTTGATATTAAAATGTCAATCGAAGAAATTGATGGATATTTTGAAAGTGAAGATCGAGATTTTTCGAAATACAAAACCAACTTAATGCTCAAAAGAGCGGTTGAAAGAAATCTTGAAATTATAGGCGAAGCTGTAAATCGAATTATTACACGTGACGATTTATTTATTTCAAAAATAAGCTATGCTAAATCAATTATCGGCTTACGTAATCAGGTAATTCACGCTTATGATAACATTTCAGATGAGAATATTTGGTCAATTTTAATCAATCACTTACCGAAATTACACGTTGAAATCAACAATCTAATCAAACAGGAAAACATAGATTTTAACGCATAGTTAAGCTCTTAATTGATTTTTTTTTAGATGAACCATAAAAAAAACAACTTAAAAA
>JAIEMU010000202.1 GCA_019751895.1 Sphingobacteriaceae bacterium
GTCAGTTATTAAACTAGACACAAATTGTATTTTTAAATTGTTATACTTAACAATTAATTCCCAAAATGTAAATTTTGAATATAACTATTTAAATTTTCTAATGTACTTATCATATTAGATATCCTGAAACATAATGGTCTGTAATGAGCGAGAATTATACAGCGAATAAACCTTTCTATGTTAAGTCAATCTAAACGAATAGCTTTTTTAGCTATTGCGGCGCTCAGTTACCATATGTAACAATGCTCGACTCAAAGTGTTGCACCAAAGCAAAGAACATTGCCAGATACGCAACATTTATAACTATGTAAATTTAAAATACTCTTATGTGCTACGAGCTGATTACTTGGAAAGTATTATCAATAATAAAATTTATACTCATTTGCAGTACTATTTAAAGTTATATGATTTTATCTGTGTAAAACACGACTCAGTATCACTAATATAAGATATTTAATAACAATAAAGGACAATTATGAAAAAGATTATGCTACTTATGCTACTTGGTACATCAACGCTAGTTACTGCAAACGCAGCCGCCTATATTGATGCCAACATCGGGGTAAATACGTCATGGAGTACACTTGGTCTAAATGCCGATGCTGGTTATATGTTTAACCGTTATGTCGGATTAGAAGGCGGTTTAACCTATAGCCCTGGTTATTCATATAGTTGGGGACCATATTCATATAGTACAAGTTATTGGATGTTAGACGGTGCAGTAAAGGGTGTTTTACCATTGACAGATGTATTCGCAGTGTATGGTAAATTAGGGGTCGCCTTTAATAACTATACTAATTCATGGAGCGGTTGCAATGGGTGTGATGGCCCAAGCTATGATGGTTCAAATGTTGGAGTATTAGCCGCGATAGGAGCTCAATTCAACCTTTCTCGCCAATGGTCATTACATATCGAAGACTACACATCAACAGGTGCTAACCCAAACTTCTTAATGTTCGGTGGTCAATTTAATTTTTAATAATATACCGTGAGTTAAATTTTGATGGCTGTAAGTTAACTTTAGCCACAGCCAGAATCAGCTATTGGTAACTAACATACGTATAACGTATTTGTCAGTAGTTTTAAAATAATCAGTTCTGTTTTTATAAAAATGAAAAATGAAAAAACTTACATGTGTTTTAAATCTTAGCCTAATTTTATGTGCCTGCAATAATGGAAGCCAACCATCAGCTTCTGCAGTTCAACTACCAGCGATAGGAGAGAGTGCTCCAGTGATTTCTCCACCCATGTATTTAATAGTTGAGTCAAATCTTAGTGATCAAACTAATAATTACTTTTCAGAAAGTAATTATCCTTATAATCAATCTGAATTTGGTATTTGTGCATCAGCTTCATTAAATAGTCTCATGGGTTACATAATAAATGGAAATACAAATAGTTTTTCGTTGCCTGGTTTTATGGCTTTATCTTATGTACATCCATTTAATATCAATGGCGTTAATAATAATTATTATTTATTTGGATCTCCAAACATAAGCAATATTTACGCCTTTGTAAAAAGTTATGGGTTTGTTTTAAGAAATCCTGCCATTAATGAAAGTGGATATTTTGTGACATTATACAATGAATATAAAGCTATACAACCATTAGCGATTACCAATTTAATGCAGACTGCTTTATTTTCCAGTGAAGTTGAAAATATACCAGAGTCACAAACCAAACCATTAAATATGTCAAATTATAAAACATTGGGATTAGTCGGTGATGCAAATTCTCAAATACCGTCACAGCGATTGGCTTTAACGCTTGATCAAGGCTATTTGATTCAATTTATGATTTATCCAATTAATATTGGGCTAAAACTACAATACAAATATAATTATAATCCAGAAACTAAACTATTAACTAGAATGGCTGATCAGCTAAGTGAATCAAATAATACTTGGACAACATTGGACCCAACAGTGAAAAATTTTAATTTAGGATCTCAGCATTGGATATATGTTTTTTCTTATGCCACTACAGTGACAGGTGAAAAAATATTTTTTGTAAGGAACTCATGGGGTAATGGAAAAGGTGAGAATGGAAATTACTATATGACAGAAAGCTTTATAAATGGTTCTATTTATTATAATAATCAATATAATAAATTAGCAAGTAACTTTATAAAATATAAAAACCAACTTTAATTTTTTAATGGCTGCCAAGTTTTTGATTTACCGTTTCAAACTAATCTGATTCGAGAGTTCAACATACTCATAATAGAGAGGAGAATATAGCCTGAATTCAAGTACGAAATACAAAATAATTTAGAGTAAACTATAGCGTTATTTTGTGAGAAGAATTAATGACTAAACGATTAGACTTAAAAAAGCGCATCAGACTTTAGACATTATTGAGACTTTTAAATATTAGCCGCAGCAGAGATTCAATTTAACCTCTCTCGTCAATAGTCATTACATATCAAAGACTACACCTCAATTGGTGCTACCCCAAACTTCTTAATGTTCGGTGGTCAATTTAATTTTTAATTAGAAAGTATTTATATATGCAACAAATCTTAATAAAATCCATAGCGATATTCATAATGGCAACAGTTGTAACTGCATGCAATAGTGGTGGTAATTCAAATCCTACAACTTATTTGCCCGCAGGAACTTATAGCTTGGCATTAACTAGTCCACAACCTCTGAATTGTCCAACTACTGGAGGCGACATAACAAATGCTATAACTTCTGATGGGCAAGGAAACCTATGTGTTAACGCGGATGGTGGTGATTGTCAATACATAAATATTGCTAGCAATCCATGTTTAATTTCAAGTGGAACATCCTCTGATGTAACTTTAAATAGCACATTGAGTAATTGTCAGTTAAATTCAAATGGTGAGCTTATTGCCTCTATGCAAGCATCCGTAACATTGCCAAGCGATTCTATGGGGTGTAATTACACTCTTACTTTAACGCCAACGCCCTAGTAACAACATTACTGTGTTTTGAGGTGTAGGATAAAGCACACATTAAAAAAGACACATTAATTTGATATACCATTAAATAACATGTTTTACGTGGTTTCATACTACAACAAATAGCAAAACAAGGCGTTAAACCTTATAATATTCATGAGCAAAGAATATAAAACCACGTAAATTTCAACCAGATAGATTAAAGAATCAACTAGCGAATATGCAGCATAGTTTCGTACAGCTAACCGATAAAATAAACCCCGCCTATCTTTTTATCAATAAAACGCAACAAGACGAATCATTAGTTTCACAAAATAGCAAC
>JAIEMU010000057.1 GCA_019751895.1 Sphingobacteriaceae bacterium
TATCAGATACAGGAATAAAAGTAACGACGAGTCCATCGCCTTTGGTGCTGATTTCAGGTAGCCAGAATTCAGGTCAAATTATAATTGACGCAACAAAAGCATCAACTGGAAATTATCTAGTAAATGTTTATGGCGCATTTACTAATCCTAATACTGGATTACCTGATTCAATGTTAGTTGCACAGTTTTCAGTAGTAATAACGCTACCAACTCCCAGTGATATAGTGCCAGGTGTTTTATCAATATCTCCAAGCATTGTTAACTTAAATGAAAGCAATGGTAAGATTAGTAACTTAACCGTTTCACTGGATGGTAGTCAAAATATTAAGAATTTGTCGGTTAGTGTTAATTCTGATAATTCTGAGGTAACGGTGTCAAAATCAGAATGTATTTTGTCAAGCACCGCAAATACTTGTCAAGTAGCAATCAATGGAACTACGTCAACAAAAAATTTGGCTACAATTTCTGCACGAGCAACTGGTTATACTGCAGCAACCTCAGTCATTCATATAAATAATCCACAACCAATTATTGTTTATGGCACAATTTCAGTAGTTCCAACTAGTTTAAGCATATTTCCAACTGAATCAAGTAATTTTATTATTACGTGGTCTGGCAGTGAAAATCTTAATGAATTGCCAATTTCAATCACTAAAAATAACAACCTTGTAGGGTTAGATAAAAATAGCTGTGTTCTAACTCCAACTAATAATTCATGTGTTGTTAATGTTACTGGAATAGCACAAGGCTCTACTAATTTAACGCTTCAAGTTTCTAATTCTGAGTTAGCACCACATTACCCCGTTCAAAATGTTGCCGTAGAAGTTGGTCAGCAAGCCTATGGAAACTTATCCTTGGCTCCAGCAAGTCAAGCAATCTCGGTTGGAGAAAGCGGTAATTTGCTTCTAACATGGAGCGATAGTCATGGAATTAATGCATTACCAGTCACTGTAACAACTAGTCAAAATAATATTCAACTTAATACTACTAGTTGTAATTTGACACCGCAAAATAATAGTTGCAATATTTCATTTAGCGGTATAACTGCTGGAAGTTCGGTAATTACAGTTATGCCAACTAACCCAGAGCAGGTCAGTCATTTTACTTCACAAACAGCGTTGGTGCAAGTCGCAGCTGTATTACACAATCAGTTATTGATTGCCATGAATGGATTACCTCGTAGCGGGTATTTAGGTTCAATGTCTTTGCTTTACAATAAGGATCAGAATTTAGTTGGAAATAATATAAGCAGCCTCCCTGGTGAAATATATAATGCTTATCAATCAGGTTTGGTGTTAAGGAGTACTTACGGCATTTATAAAGGCAATACTTCAACTGGACAGTGGAATAGGCTCGGGCGTAGTAGAGAACTTAAGCCTGTGCTATTCGCAGTTAACGCTACAGCTGATAAAATAACTATATATACCTTTGAAGGTAAAAATAATACATATGGTTTATATTCTTATGCTAGTGAAAGTAATAATTGGATATTGATTCCAGGGTCTAATTTATTTGGGAGTAGCGTGAAATCAATTGCTTATCGTGAAAGTGATTTATATGCTTTAGTAACAACTAATGGTTATTATGTTACAAGGCTAGTTAATGGTTCTAATAATTGGGAAAGTTTTGTTACTCCTACGTCATTAAATCAAAGTCATGATGCACTATTGGTTGATAAACAAAATAATTTATATTTTACAACGGTATCTTCTAATGGACAAGATGCAGGTCCTGTTGTATATAAATTAAATCCGCTAACTAATAGTTGGACTAAATTAATTGGCAATGGACCTGATGGCAGTATTGCTCGCGTTCCTGCTGGTTATGTACAATATTTGACATCAGATTCACAGGGGAATTTGTACGTTAATGTTTTTGACGGTCATGAATCATTATATAAATATATCGCAGCGACGCAGCAATGGGAGCGCTTTGGTTATCAAAGTCCGAGTTATTATCAAGGTGATAGAATTGAACTAGGCGTTCCTACTATTGCAATTGATTCAAATGATATCCTATATCTAACGTCTAATGATGGAATTTATAAAATATCATCGGCGGATAATTGGAAGATAGTCATCGGTGGTGTGCGCTATACTAGCATTATGATGAGTGGTGGTGGATTAATGAATTTTCGTGGAGCTATAAGTGGTGATTATACGAATTCAGAAATTTATAAACAAGCAACTGCATCGGATTGGGATAGTTCTTCACTTATTACTCTTGGTCCTAAAGGCATGTTTACAAGGAATAGTTTACAAGGGATTTATTTAAGTTCATTTGGTCAAAGCTATATTTTAGGAAATGGTAATTATGATGACCAAGATCCTTCAAACTTTACACTGGCACGTTGGGATGTTAATAACAATAAATGGGAGAATAAATATTACAGCGTAGGTGATGGGCTTAGTGTTCCAACTGCGATGAGTACGACGAGTAGTGGATTACTCTATTTGGGGCTTTCATCTTCATCTGCTGCATTTGGTTATAGGGATGCAAGATTATTGTCAATAACCTCATGGTTTCAACCGTTTAATTTGGTACAACAAACAACAGCTAATAAAATTGAATTATTGACTTCAGATAGCTGTGGTAATTCTTATTTTGTTACATATGCATCTGATGGGTCTGCAGGAATTAGGGAGTATTACCAGATTAATGCTAGTGGTGAAATACTTCCAATGAGCTCTCCAGCTGAGTTTGACAGCTCTGTTGAAAATACTCTTACCACTGACTATGCGTGTAATGTTTATGTAGGAACACAGGCTGGTGGTGTTTATCGACATAATTCAACTAGTCCGTTAAGTAAATGGCAGTTGGTAGTAGGGATACCTAATACTCCAATTAAAAAAATCTTGTTTAATCACAGTAATCAAATGTATATGATGGTTGTAGCTTCTTATGAGAATAATAAAATTGCTTATTATCAGAATAATCAAATTGTATATTTAAAAGATTTACCTGAGACATATGACAACAAAACCGGTACTGGCGTTATGAGTGATTTTGCTATCACCTATGATGGCAGTTTATATACAGGCACAAACAATGTTAATGTGTGGCAATATGATTTTGTAAATAGTGTATGGGTATATACCAAATATGGCAATGGTATGGGTGATTCGATCTCTATATCAGCTAATTAGTAGTTTGGTTAAGGCGTATGAGGTTAAAAATCATGCGCCTTTATGTATTTAAACTGATATTGTAAATTTAGATCGGAAGAGCACACG
>JAIEMU010000201.1 GCA_019751895.1 Sphingobacteriaceae bacterium
AAATTGAAATAATAACTGAAAACGATACCTATTTATTGAATTTTCAAGATAAATACTACACCAATGGTTTTTTTTTAACTTATCGCAAGGCAATTCCACAAATAGAAGAAAACACAAAAAAAAGAATTATAGAATTTTCCATCGGTCAAAAAATGTTCAATCCTTATTCAGGACAAGCTCCGCTTTCAAAATACCACGATCGACCATTTGCAGGTTATTTATATGTTGGCAGTAGCTATAAAATATTTTTCAAAAACGAAAACATGTTGCATACAGAAGCGCAAATTGGAGTGATTGGAAAAAATTCACTCGCACAAACAATACAAGAGTTTATGCATAAATTAAGTAAATCTTACAGTATATCTGGTTGGGAATACCAAATACAAAACAGTGTTTCTTTTAACACCTCTATTCATCATTTACAATTAATTTATCGAACTGATAACGAAGTTTTAGATTTTATTAGCGACAATGAAATCAATTTAGGAACCAGTTTTACGAATGCCCAACTTGGCGTTTCGATACGAATGGGAAGAATCAATTCACTAAACCATAGCGCTTTTGCACAAGCAAGAATAGATGCTAACGAAAAAAATAAAATCCCAAAAAATGAGTTTTATTTTTATGTGAAGCCAAAAATAAATTTAATTGCCTACGATGAAACCATACAAGGTAGTTTGTTTAACAACGATAGCCCCGTCACTTTTAAACCAAAACCTATCGTTTTGTCTCAAGAAATGGGTTTAAATTACAGTGCCCGTAAAATTACTATCGATGCATCCTTAATTTTTAAAACTAAAGAATTAAATAGCCTTGCCTTGCCACACAAATATGGCTCTATACGTTTATTTTATCGTTTTTAGTATTCATTCATTTTTTTCACTACATTTATCGCCGTCAATTAAAACATCATTTTTATGAAAAAAACATCAATCAAACATTACCTTTTGGTATCGGGTATGTTGGCAAGTAGTTTAACTACGCTTGCTCAAAATGGAACCAAAAAATTTATCGACCCTGAAAACATGGATTTGTCTGTAAAAGCTGGAGACGATTTTTATTCTTACGCCAGTGGCGCATGGGTAAAAAAAAATCCAGTACCAGCCAAAGAAACCAGATGGGGTTCGTTTAACGAGCTACGTGAATTTAATTCGAAAGCCGTAAAAGAATTATTAGAAACTGCTAGTGCTGATAAAGACGCAAAAGTAGGTTCGATAAGCAAACGTGTAGGTGATTTTTATACCGCTGCAATGGATAGTTTAACCATCGAAAAAATGGGTTATTCGCCAATAAAAAATGATTTAGAAAAAATTAAAAACCTAACCAATCTTTCAGATGTACTGAACCAGATGATTTATATGCGAAGCAATGGATTAGGTAGTCCAATGTTTGGTGTGTTTGTGGGTCAAGACCGAAGAAATGTAAGTAAATACTGTGTCAATATCTCACAAGGAGGAACTACCTTAGGCGATAGGGATTATTATTTAAAAGATGACGCAAGAAGTCAAAAAATTAGAGCAGCTTACAATCAGTACCAAATCAAATTATTTACCCTAACAGGAACTTCTGAAAGCGAAGCTAAAGAAAAAGCTAGCGTTGTATTTAGAATTGAAAAGGCTTTGGCAGAAGCACAAATGAGTCGCATCGAAATGCGTGACCCAATAAAAACCTACAACAAGTTTGCAATAGCTGATTTCAACAAAACAATCAGTAATTTAAACTGGAAAGAAATGCTTGAAAAGCTAAAAATGAAAGGTCAGGACACCGTAATTGTAAATGCGCCAAACTTTTTCGTTTCATTAAACAGCTTATTAAACAATACTTCTGTTGAAAATTTAAAGACCTATTTAACTTGGAATCTACTGAAAAATTCAGCCACAAGCCTAAGTGCTGAATTTGTGAAAGCTAATTTCGAATTCAACCAAGCGCAAACAGGTCAAAAAGTACAAACCCCACGTTGGCAACGTATGTCGTCATTAACCGATGGTGCTTTGGGCGATTTGCTAGGTCAATTGTATGTAGCTAAACATTTTAAGCCAGATGCTAAATTGCGCATGGACGAAATGATTGTCAATTTGCGCAAAGCATTTGAAATTCGCATCAAAAATTTAGAATGGATGAGCGAAGAAACAAAAACTAAAGCCTTACAAAAACTAAATGCATTTACGCCAAAAGTAGGTTATGCGAGCAAATGGAAAAATTATGAAGGATTGGTAATCAATGCCAACACTTATTATCAAAATCTAAAAAATGTAAGCATTTGGGGATACAACGACATGGTGAGTAAATTGGGTAAGCCAGTTGACAAAACGGTTTTTGGAATGACCCCTCCTACTGTTAACGCTTATTACAGCCCTACAATGAATGAAATTGTTTTCCCAGCGGGGATTTTACAATTTCCTTTCTTCGACCCTAAAGCCGATGATGCCGTAAATTATGGCGGTATTGGTGCCGTAATTGGACACGAATTGAGCCATGGTTTTGACGATTCGGGTAGCCAATACGACGACAAAGGAAACCTAAAAAACTGGTGGACTGCCGAAGATAAAACTAAATTTGAAGAGAAAACAAAACAACTGATTGCTCAATTCGACAACTACACCGTGGTAGATACCATTCACGTACAAGGAAAACTTACTTTAGGCGAAAATATTGGTGACTTAGGTGGTTTGAATGCGGCTTACACTGCCTTTAAAATGACTAAACAAGGAAAAGGAAACGAAAAAATTGATGGTTTCACACCCGATCAACGCTTCTTTTTGTCTTGGGCACAAGTTTGGAGAGGAAACATTTTGCCTGATGCCGCTGCACAATTAATCAAAACCGATCCACATTCACCTGGCGAATACCGTACCATCGGTGCGCCCGTAAACATGGATGCTTGGTATGAGGCTTTTGATGTGAAACCCGGCGATAAACTCTATAAAAAACCAGAAGATAGAATACGAATTTGGTAAAACCCTACCCTCAAAACTCCGTTCAGATTTTAAATTTGAACGGAGTTTTTCATACTAACTTAGATAAAAAAGTTGCATTAGCGAGTTGAATCTAAGATGTTTTTTTAACGAGATATTATTTTGTTTTATTGAAAATATTTTTTTTTATTTAGTGAAACAATTAACTAATTTATTCATTTTTAAAACAACTAAATTATGAAACCAAAAAGATTAACTTTTGAGCAAGCCTTAGAAGAATTTGCACCGCTCAGC
>JAIEMU010000086.1 GCA_019751895.1 Sphingobacteriaceae bacterium
CATAAATGAACAAATAACCGCAAAAAACAATCTTGAATTGTGGGAAATACAAGCATATTTAACTTCTTTTATAGCAATTACAGATATTGACGAGACAAATATTGAATTAAATTATAAATTATGTTTAAAATCAATTGATACATTAGAAAAATATCGAAAAATTAAACTAGAAAACAATTTATTGAATACTGCAAAGCATAATATCAATATTTTAAAGCAAATTAAAGCAAATAGAGCGATAGAAAGTAAAGATTTTTTAAATGCATTCAACTTGATGAAAGATTTGAGCGATTATACTCCTCAAGATTCTACTTTAGCTATTAATACAGCTTTTTGTGCAGAAAAAATACAATATTTTAATGACGAGTTAACCTATTTAATACGCTCAACAAATAATGGAGCAAAAAATCCAATTATTTTTAAAAAAATAGCAAACTTATACGTTTCAAAATTTGACTCCGAAAATGCGCTAAAGTATTTAGAGAATGGTTTGTTAATGAATCCTTTTAGTCCATATTTGTTAAACGATTATGTGAATTTATTGTTGGAAAAAGAAAGGTATCAGAAAGCAGTAGAGCTGCTTGAAAGCTATATTTGGCAAGAAAAAAATAACAAATCGCTATATTACTTATATGGGAATTTAAGACAAAACTATGTTAAAGATTATCTAAAATCAGAAAATGCATACAAAATGGCATTAGATCTTGATCCATATTATTTTGATGCACATTATCAATTAGGCTTATTGTATATAGAAAAAATGAATGATGAACCCAAGAGTCGTTCAATAGCCTTATTAAATAAAGCAGAATCATCTTTACTTAAAGCTTTTGAAATAAGTCCAAAAGACGGAAACACAATCAAATTGTTGATAGAAATCTATACCAAAAAACAAAAGGTAGATAAGGTTAATTACTACACTAAAAAGTTAGAGAATTTATAATTAGTTAACATAATATTAATTATAGGACAAATTTTAATACGATATAAATGAACAATAAAACAAATAAATCAATGTTTTTTATTCTTGTAACCATACTGATAGACTGTATTGGTTTCGGAATTATAATTCCAGTAATGCCCGATTTAATTAGGGAGTTAACAGGCGGAAATTTAAGCGAAGCATCACGATATGGTGGTTTGTTGTTAGTTGCGTATTCGATAATGCAATTTATTTTTTCGCCAATTTTAGGTTCATTAAGTGATCAATTTGGTCGAAGACCAATTTTATTAAGTTCCCTATTTGGTTTAGGTGTTGATTATTTATTTCTTTCATTTGCGCCAGGAATAACTTGGTTGTTTGTAGGTCGAATTTTTGCGGGCATTTCCGGCGCAAGCATCACCACGGCCTCAGCATTTATTGCTGATGTGAGTAAACCTGAAAAAAGAGCTCAAAATTTCGGTTTAATTGGCGCTGCATTTGGTTTAGGATTTATTATCGGACCTATAATCGGTGGATATTTTAGTCAATTTGGTTTGCGTGTTCCATTTATGATCGCTTCGGGCTTAGCTTTAATCAACTGGTTATACGGATATTTTATTCTACCGGAATCTTTAGCCGTATCAAATCGTAGAAAATTTGATTGGAAAAGAGCAAATCCAATGGGTGCATTAAAACAAATGAAACGTTATCCTTCGTTGTTAGGTTTGCTTTGTGCTTTAGGTGTTTTGTATTTAGCGGCACAAGCCACGCAATCTACATGGACTTATTATACCATTGAAAAATTTAATTGGAACAAAACTTGGGTGGGCTATTCATTAGGTTTTGTAGGTTTAACAGTTGCCATTGTGCAAGGTGGATTGATACGTGTTATCATTCCTAAAATTGGCAATAAAAATTCAATTTTATTGGGATTATCTCTGTATGTAATTGGATTTGTGTGTTTTGCATTTGCATCTAAAGGTTGGATGATGTTTGCATTTATGCTACCTTATGCCTTAGCAGGGATTACTGGACCCGCTATACAAGCAGTTATTTCTACCAAAATCGCTGCAAACGAACAAGGTGAATTGCAAGGTATTATAACTAGCTTGATGAGTTTAGCAAGTATATTTGGACCTTTAATGATGACAAATTTATTTGCGTATTTTACAAGTAATAATGCAAGCCTATATTTTCCTGGAGCTCCATTTTTAATGGCTGCATTATTAACCTGTGTCGCTATTGTGATTTGTAATTATTCTTTAAAGAAACACCACCAAAAAAATTAAATTTTTGACAATGAGTTTTCGATATCTTTTATAATATCATCAATATGCTCTAATCCAATAGATAAACGTATTGTACCTTGTTCAATTCCAACTTGTAAACGTTCATCTTCAGATAATTTTGAGTGTGTACTTGTTGCTGGATGAGTGGCAATTGAACGTGTATCTCCTAGATTAGCAGAAATTGAAAACATTTTCAAGCCATCCATAAAATTACGAGCGGCCTCCACTCCTCCTTTTACAACTAAAGTTACAATTCCACCACCTTTTTTCATTTGCTTTAAAGCAATTTGATATTGAGGATGAGAGGGTAAAAATGGATATCTAACTTGTTTAATTTTAGGATGTTTTTCTAAAAACTCAGCTACTTTTAAGGCATTTTCACAATGTCTGTCCATTCTTACAGAAAGCGTTTCTAAGCTTTTGGATAAAATCCAAGCGTTAAAAGGCGACATAGCGGGCCCACTGTGACGAGCAAATGCTTCAATATCGCCGATTATTTTTTTACTACCTAAAATAATCCCCCCTAAAGTTCTACCTTGTCCGTCTATAAATTTTGTAGCCGAATGAATTGAAACATCAGCACCTAATTTTATAGGTTGTTGTAAATATGGGGTAGCAAAACAGTTATCTACTACCAAAAGTAGATTGTGTTTTTTCGCTAAATTAGCAATCCATTCTAGGTCTATGATGTCAATACCGGGATTTGAAGGTGTTTCAACAAAAATAATTTTTGTATTTTCTGTAATGCCCTGCTCCCATTGTTCTGGTTTATCTAAATCAGCATAGGTATAAGTAATTCCCCATTTCGGGAAAATATTATTTAAAAGCTGATGCGTTGAGCCAAACACAGAACGGCTAGATAGTATGTGGTCGCCTGAAGAAAGTAAAGCTGTAAATGTGGTAAAAACAGCAGCCATGCCCGTTGCCGTTGCCCAGCCTGCCTCTGCTCCTTCTAATACAACC
>JAIEMU010000215.1 GCA_019751895.1 Sphingobacteriaceae bacterium
CAAATCAATGTCTTATTATTAAAAATCCCACACAAAAAAATTTATCTTTATCCTATTTATGCTCCTTTAATATTCTTTGGTATTAAATGTTTTGCTACATTGATCCGAGTAAATCATATTCTCTCATTATTCTTATTCACGTTACATTTTACAATTAGGCTTAATTATTCTCATTTGCTGGTCATTTGCAGAAATAATCTAATTTCATGATGTTTTACAGAGCTGTGTAATTAAAACAATGTGTTATCTAAGTGGTTTCATTTGCAGGAAATTTCATTTGGTAGTTCTTAGTGTGAACTAGAGCTATAGTTATTCAATTAAACCGAGCCTAAGTGATTACGAGTGAAGGGACGTGGCTCCTTTCTGCCAGAGGCATACCCCCTCAATCAAATCAACATTTTTTGTTATAAAAGTTTTCTGTACACGTAAACTCTGATTAGCTGACTATGACTATAATCGGTGAATCAGCCAAGTTAAGTAGTGTCGTCAATGAAGATTAATTGAGTGAATGGAGTATGATTGACTAAGCGCAATTAATTTCACACTCAGCACACAAAAGCAGGTCTATGCTTTATCGGCGTTAATAATGTTAGCCGCAAAATAAAAATAAATTGAATTATTTCAGCTACAAGCTTATGAATGACAAAGCCGCTAGTGATGTTTGCTAACGGCTTACTAACATTTTCTGTAGATAGATGTTTCATTATCACGATAGCAGTATCCTACTCCAATACTAATTTAGCAGAATAATCAAATAAAATCAACTTTCACTGCTTGAGATTTAAAATCATTAGAGTAATTTATTTTTAGTATCATTACTTTATTTAGTGTAAAATCTTGATATATTTAAAAATTAGGGATAAAAAGTGAAATATACAGGCATCATAATACAGAGTCTTATTATTATCGGTATAATCTTATTTGCAATATTTAACTATAATAATTATTTGTTTGACTACTTTAAAACTTATTCAAGTTATCAAAGCCTAATTTGTGGTTTATGTATTATAACTTTTATATTTACAGCGAATAATACTTTTGATTATTTCACGAAAAATAGTGGATCTGGATCTAACGTATTTAATGTGGAAAGAAATTGGCTTGTGGTTTTTATATTGTTTGTTTACGATAAAATGTTTACTCATGCTCCATTACAACGCTTATTTGTAATGGAGATATGTTTTATTTCTATTATTTATTTAATGTTATATGCTGCTGATAGAGCATTTTATTATAAATATCATAAAATTTCTGGAATTAATCAATGTAATCCCTCAACCAACAATAACAGCAAGTGGAATTACATGAGAAAAACGGTAATAAAATATCATTTATGGCTTAATTGGTCAATTGCAAGCTTTTGCATGATTTTAGCTGCTATCTCTGGCGCAATAATTGCTTTCATATATTTTAATTCGTCAATCATTAAAGATATAAAAAGTTTTATACCCCCGAATATTGAGTATAGAGTAACAACATCTGAATCTTCAATAAAAGAACAAAATTATATAAAAAATGATTTGGCGCAATTATATGAAACAAGGTTATCTGGATTAGAAAAAGACATAACAGACCAAAATACTATGTTTTCTCAACAGATTGGTGTTCTCACTGCCCTATACAATAACTCCTTGATGGTATTATCTATTATAGTGGGGCTAGTTGGTATTATTCTAATCTTCTTTGGTTGGGCTCTAAATCGTAAATTTGAGCATGAATATACAAAAATCAATAAAATGAGTCGTAATATTCGCAAAATAAATAATAATGTAAAATCCTCTCTCTTCGATGCGACTAAAGAATCTGAAATTATAGTGGATGGATTAAAAGATGATATTAATAAATTTATTAATAATTCGGAAGATAAACTGTACCATCAATATGAAAAAATAGACGAGATAAAATTATCAATTCTTTAAAACAAAATCCAGAATTAATTAACGTTTTCTATCCTGACATGGTACTGCACATTAGTGACTATAAGTATCAAGACCTTAATCAAATTAAAACAACTGGATTATTGGATAAGTTGATGTTGGCAAAATATCGCCATTTGAAATTAATTAATTCACCTGATAAATATTTATCCATTAAGACCAACTTAAAGAGTGTTGTAAATTTGTCTCGTACCTCCATCATAAGGTTGTTTTTTAGTTATGATATTACAAAACAAGTAATTGCATCACTCATTAATAATAGTGATATTGAATATAAGAAAAATACAATTTTATTTATAAAAGGTCTTGTTATCCAAAATAATAGTTACATAGGTGGTAAAATCTTAAATAATGACGCTGATATTAATCTAATTGAAAAAATTTTAGCGTATGATTATAGTATTTTTGATCGTTGTATAGCTAATAGATCTAAATATCTAAGCGAACACTTTAAACAAGAGTTTGTAATGAATTTCCAAAATCGAATATCTGAGAAAGTACAGCCTATTATTGATAAGCAAAAAGTAGCACAAACAATAAAACAAGAAGTAAATAAATCTTAGTTATTCTGTAAAATTATATTTTGAGCTTCAATTGCTTTTAAATCAATGGCGATTAAATACTGGGTTCACAATGCAGTGATATTTTAATTTTGACTTAATCTTGGAGAATAAATTTACCGCTGCTCTGAGGCGTAGATCGGCAAATTTAGTTTAAAATATAGTCATCTTTATTAAGAATCACTTTACCTGTATATATAAAAGAGATGTCCGTAATAACCTAGGGATAAAACCTCGGGTTTTTTTAACTAATAAGTTTGAAATTATGCCTAGACTATAAAAACCTAAAATACCTCAACTGCTCAAGCGTACATTTATCGGTTTTGCCTCTGCGGTAGATAAAACCCACCACAGCAAAGAGCTGCTTGAGCTTATCAGCAAAACCATAATCAGTATAATAAATCACTTGCTTGATAATCCCACGCTCTTTAATGTCCAAATATTGCCCGATAATTTCCTGATAATGTTTTTTAGTCTTAATGGTGCGTTCATAGTCAATGGTGATTTTGTTACCTTGTGGGGTAACAAGTATAATCAGGAATCTTAGG
>JAIEMU010000188.1 GCA_019751895.1 Sphingobacteriaceae bacterium
AAAGCAATACCAAAATAGGTGCAAAATAACCAATGGTTTCAAAACTAGGGATACAACCAATTGCAAATGTTGCCCCGCCCATCAAAATTAATGTAACCATAAAAGTATATTTTCGACCAATCATATCGCCCAAGCGACCGAAAAATAAAGCGCCAAATGGCCTAACCACAAAGCCAGCGGCAAAAGTTGCTAAGGTTGCTAAAAATGCAACCGTTGGATTGTCGTTAGGAAAAAATTTAACGGAAATAATGGTTGCCAAACTACCGAATATGTAAAAATCATACCATTCAATCATAGTTCCGACAGAGGAAGCACTGATAACTCCCCACAATCCTTTTGTAGATGTTTGTTCTTTCATAATTTTTTAAATTTTGGTTTATAATTTAAGTTTATTTTACACAACGTTAATATTATTATTTTACTATTGCAAAATAATAATAGTGATATTTATCATAATTCAATAATTTATTACGTCTCATATAAAATATGCGATATAAAAAATAAAATAGTCTTATGCTTCAATAATAAATTATATTTGTTTTTTACAAATAATTGAATCAATTTCGCTTCAATTATAAAATTTTCGTCAATATGAAAATAGGAATTGTTTGCTACCCAACCTTTGGTGGGAGTGGTGTTGTGGCAACCGAATTAGGTAAAGCACTCGCTGACAATGGACATCAAGTTCATTTCATTACATATAGCAGACCCGCTCGATTAGATTTTTTTTCTGAAAACTTATTTTACCACGAAGTTTCCGTAAGAGATTACCCTCTTTTCGACTATGCGCCTTACGAATCTGCCTTAGCAAGCAAATTAGTAGATGTAGTTTTGTTTGAAAAATTAGATATTTTACACGTCCATTATGCGATACCGCATGCATCTGCGGCTTTTATGGCGCAACAGATTTTAGAAACCTATGGTGTAAAAATACCTTTTGTAACCACTTTGCATGGTACAGATATTACGCTAGTAGGCAAAGACTTGACCTATAAACCTGTGGTTACGTTTTCCATCAACAAATCAAATGGTGTAACCGCAGTTTCACAAAGCCTCAAAGAAGACACTTGTCAGCACTTTAATATAAAGAATAAAATTGAGGTAATTTACAATTTCATAGACTTTAGTCGATTTAGTGCAAAGCCAAAAGATCATTTCAAAAAAGCAATTGCACCTCACGGTGAAAGAATTTTAATTCACACTAGTAATTTTAGAAAAGTAAAACGAACCGAAGATGTGATTGCCATGTTCGCTCGAATTTTAAAAGAAATTCCAGCAAAATTATTGATGGTAGGCGATGGCCCAGAACGTACCAACAACGAAATGTTGTGCCGTGAAATGGGAATATGTGACCACGTTCGTTTTTTAGGAAAACAAGATGCGATTGAGGAAATACTATCTGTTTCTGACTTGTTCTTAATGCCTTCAGAGTCTGAAAGTTTTGGATTAGCTGCTTTGGAGGCTATGGCTTGTAAAGTGCCTGCGATAACTTCAAACGCTGGCGGTTTGCCAGAGTTGATCATCGACGAATATTGCGGATATATGAGTGAAGTTGGCGACGTAGATGATATGGCGAAAAATGCAATTAAAATCATTCAAGACGAAGCTATCTTGCAACAATTTAAAGAAAATGCGTATAAAAGAGCGCAAGACTTTGATTTAGAAAAAATACTACCTAAATATGTTCGTTATTACGAGGAAGTATTAAACGCATACAAAAAAAATTAAATGAATTTTAACCGAATAGAAAGCGAAAATTTCGAGTATCAAAATTTTACACTTTCAAAACCACCGAACACATCTTATGAAAACTGTACGTTTATAAATTGTGATTTTTCTAATGGAGACATTTCAGGTATAGAGTTTATTGACTGCTGTTTCACTTCTTGCAATCTTAGTTTAGTTAAGTTAAACAAAACGGGTTTAAAAAACATTCAATTTTCAGATTGCAAAATGTTGGGATTGCGATTTGAAAACTGCGACAGCTTTTTATTGGAGGTTAATTTCGACAATTGTGTGCTAAATTTAAGTTCGTTTTACAAACTGAAAATCAAAAAAACAAGGTTTATAAATTCTAGTTTACAAGAAGTTGACTTTGTTGAGACCGACCTTACAGATTCGACATTTAAAAATTGTGATTTGCTAAAAACCGTGTTTGAGCGCACAAACTTAGAAAAAGTTGATTTTAGTACTGCTTTTAATTTTGCTTTTGACCCTTCTCTAAACCGAGTAAAAGGTGCTCGATTTTCTCAAACAAACTTATCTGGGCTTTTACAACATTATCAAATTAAAATAGATTAAAATGCGTAACTACTTAAAATACATATCCATAATAGATTTAGTAAGCTTTATTTTATTAAGCCTTCAACTAACTTTGACGCTACAAAATTCGTTTCTTGAAATTAGCTCTTGGCAAAAAACAGTTAAAATAAGCTTAATGTTTGTGCTTTTTTTATCCTTTTTTCCACTCATTTACGGTCAAATAACCTATAAAAAAATAGGCTTAATTAGTTATTATTTTCAGTTTCCACTGCGTTTGGTATTGTGGGTTTTTAGCATTGGTTTTATCACACTCATCCCCGAAATGTTGAACAATTTTAACGAAAAATGGGTACCAATTCTTTTCACAGTCTGCGTAATCGCAGAATTTATCAGACTTTACCTCACCATCTCAATTCATCGGAAATATTTTTAAAACCGAGTTCAATTCATCAGAAAAGGTAGCGTCATAAAAAGTGGGTGACTGTTTTATTTCCCCCACCACCCATTTATTTAACCAACAAAAAGCCCTGTGTTTGTTTCCAAACACAGGGCTTTTAAATTTTACTTTTCAACAAT
>JAIEMU010000087.1 GCA_019751895.1 Sphingobacteriaceae bacterium
ACATATTATTCTATTTCACAAATTATGTTTAGATAATTTGAGTTGCTTGGTTTTTTTGTTGGCTAGTTGGATATTATCTTTTATTGAAAATCCGTAGATACTATAACTTAATAAACGGAGAGAGGGGTAGCAAGTAGATTGAAAATATCTTTTCGTTAAGCAGAATAAAAAAAGCCAAACAATGAAAATTGTTTGGCTTTTTGATTTTTAGATTATCTTCCTCCGGGAGGGCAATTTTCTTTCAAAAATTTGGTGTAGGTTAAACGTAAATGTTCGGTTGTTCCTTCGCCTTCATTGATGCTATGCGAACGGTTAGGATAGCTCATCAATTGAAAAACTTTTTTGTGTTTTACCAATTCATTGATTAACATATCTGCATTTTGATAATGTACATTATCATCGCCAGTGCCATGAATGTATAAAAGATTGCCCACTAATTTGCTTGCATGTGTAATTGGCGATCCTTTGATGTATGCTTCTTTGGTTTGCAAAGGCGAACCCATGTATCTTTCTTGGTAGATATTGTCGTAAGTTAATTGGTTGGCTACGGCAGCGATTGCGATACCTGTTTTGTAGATTTCTGGATATTGAAACATCAAGTTTAAAGTTGATGAACCACCTCCACTCCATCCCCAAACGGCAACTCTATCTTTATCCATAAAGGCATTGGTTTCTAATAATTTTTTGGCAGCCATAGCTTGGTCACGAACATTCAAAGTACCAATGTTTTTGTAGATACTTTTTCTCCATTCTCTACCTTTGGCTACGGGTGCGCCTCTGTTATCCATTGATATGTAGATATAACCATCTTTTGCCATGCTTCCTGCATACAAACGGTTGTTGCCTGCGCCATAAGTGTCACCAGCAGTTTGAGAAGCGGGTTCTCCGTACACAAAAAATACGACAGGATATTTTTTAGTGCTATCAAAATTGTCAGGTTTTTTCATCCAGCCATCCAATTCTACACCGTCTTCGGTTTTTACTTTAAAAAATTCTACTTTATTTTTCGGTGCTTCTTGTTTTGCCAATTGATTGGTAATACTTCCATCCATCGACAATGGCGTTAGTTCTTTGAAATTCATCCATTCGGTGATAGGTTTTACTACCGAACTGTGGTAAGTATGGCGAGCAAATATACCGTTTGGCGAAATGTCGTAGCTATGCGTACCTGGGAAAACAGAAGGTGTTACCATGATTAATTTTCCTTTGCCATCTAACCTTGTTTTGTACAAATATTTTTGGGTGGCATTGGTAGGTGAGGCGATAAAATATACAAAGTTATTTTTTTCGTCAATCAATGAAATTTCCATCGCATCATAATCGCCTTTGGTAATTAAGGTTTGTTTTTTGCCATCTAAACTAATTCTGTATAAATGTTTCCAACCATCTTTTTCACTTTCTAGGATGAATTCTTTGCCATTGTTAATCCAATTAAAGTCACTTACAGCATCAATCCAAGCTTTGTCTGATTCAGCATAAATTTGATTTGTTAAACCCGATGCGCCATCGGCGATATATATTTTACTTAGGTTTTGTTCACGGTTTAATTGTTGTAAAATCAAATTGTTGGTGTTTGGTATCCATTCCATTCTAGGGATGTAGTTTTGCACTTCATCGCCAGGCACTTGCACCCAAGTTGTTTTTGTGGTTTCTACATCCACAATGCCAATTTTACAAGCTGAAGGGTTTTCGCCTACTTTTGGATACTCAACAGGAACATTTTGAGCATAAATTGAGTCGGTATTGTTGATCATCAAAAAGTTTTTGATTTTGGTGGCGTCAATTTGCCAATAAGCAATACTTTTGCTATCAGGACTCCATCTAAAACCATCTCTGCAATCAAATTCTTCTTCATACACCCAGTCAAAAGTTCCATTTATCATTCTTGAACTTCCATTGGTGGTCAGTGCCTTGCTCACATTTGTATTTAGGTCTTCTACATAAATATTGTGTTCGCTTCCGTAAGCAACTTTAAGACCATCTGGCGATAATTTAGCAAACATTAAAGAAGATTTAGGTTTGCCTACACCAATTTGTGTTAGAGTATTTTTATGGATGTCTGCTAACCAATAATCTCCTTTGGTGTCATAGCGCCATACTTTTTTTGTGTTGGTATAAATTAATGCTTTAGAACCATCCGCACTCAGCTCAAAACTTCTTACGTTCAAAGGCGTGTTGCTGTTTTTTGGCGTTAACAATTCTTTGCTGACAATTACTTTTTTGTCGTTTTTGGGTAAAGTGATAGAAACAATTTCATTGTCTTTGCTTTGATAATAGCTGTTGCCATCTTTGGTCCAATTTATTCCGCCTTTTTGCGCTTGCAGATTTAGTGAGCAAACACATAAAACGATAAATGAAACTAGGTGAATTAGATTGATTTTTTTCATAAATATATTTTTGTTTGAAATTTTTATTTTGCAATTATACTAATTTTTGAAATAGATTTTTTTGCGATTATAATTTAATAAATTGTTCGTATGCAGTTTGTAAATACGATTTTCCTAAAATTAAATTATTGTGGCTTTTTATTTTGTTTTTCGGGTCGTTATTATACAAAATACTTCTTCCGATATTGTCGAAACTCATGCAATGTTGCTTATTAATAAAGCCAAAACCTTCATTCCAACTAAAATAAGCGAAATTTTTGCTGTAAGGATTAAGTAAGTTTTTGCTCCAAATAAAATCTTTGTGCACAAGCCCCATTTGCGCCAACAGAGTAGCGGCTAAATCTTGTTGACTACCTACTTTATCAATTGTTTTGCCTTTAAATTCGGGTTTTATCACATCGCCATA
>JAIEMU010000029.1 GCA_019751895.1 Sphingobacteriaceae bacterium
TGCATTGAGATAGGTAATCCTTCACTAAAAGAACAATTAATTAATGCAGCAAAGGAATTAGTGGCTAACGTTCTCTGCACTTCATAATTTGATTGATACCCATGGAAAAAGAAACCATATTTTAACTGAAAAACGGCATATTCCTGTACTTCATTAAATAATTCACCGTCACCTATATGTTGCCAAGTTAAATCAACACCATATTCACGTACTTTGGCAATTAAATCAATAATTAGCTTAATTCGTTTAATAGCTACACAAGAGGAAATACTTATCAAGCATAAATTTTTGACATCATATTGCTGATTATTGGAAAATACTTTACTAACGCCTAATTTACTCACCACTAATTTATCAGCCAACTGATTACCATATTTACTCAACAAATATTTCATACCATTATCTGAGACCAAAATTAGCCGATACAAAAGCTTGATTTTTTGTAACTGTAATGGAACATAACCACGAATATTTTGATCCGCAAATAAATCAATTCCATGCGCTCTAGCAATTACTTTATAATTATCTGTTTTCTTAATAAATTTAAATGCCAATATCGGAAAATCTAACCAATAGCTGTAAAATATAACTTGGGATTGACTTGAATACAAAATGTTACGAACAAATTTGGCAGTTATACGTGCTTTAGCATATTGACTAATAAATCTTTTTAATTCATGAATGCCTAATTTACCGACAACGTCATGCTCTTGATACAGTGATTGATAAAATCTGATTGAAAATATATTTTTAATCGTGGCATAACACAAGTTAAAAATATCTATGTTTTCCATTAAATAGTGATCAATTTTTAATTGCGGTTCTCTATTACATTGAATTTGGCTCACTGAGAAAGGCACAACTGTGACATCAAACCTAGCATTCAAGTATGATAACTCTGTTGCAAGAAATTCCTCACCTGTATTGTAAGGATAATTAGCAGAAAATAATATGATTTTATTTTTTTTCAAAATATCTGAGTACCTTATAACCTAAAGTACAATTGCTTATTGCTAAGTAAATAAACTTTTAAGTCGATTTAAGATTTTATAAAATGGATCTAAAGTCTGAAAGAACATCAAGATTTCCTGACTAGATAATACCTTAGAAATTCTATTATAGTAAATAAATTTTCTTTTGTAACAATAAAAGCCAATATAATTAATCATTAATTTAACTGGATTAGCACCTAAAATATAAAACTCATGCTGCTGAAACAATTTTGTGCTGTAACTTTCGCCAAAAAGCATTTTTAAATGAATCATCACTTGTGCTTGTGTATACTGCAGCATTTCAATTTCATTTACTTTGGTTAGCTGTGTATTAGAACGGCGATACTTTATCAAAGGAGTTGGTAAGTTATTAAGCACAACACCTCTAAACAGTGCCTGTAGCCATAATTCATAATCTTCTGCCAAACAATGCTTACTCTCATTATAACGTAGCCCAAATCTGTCAAAGACACTTCTTCGTAAAGATACAGTAGGATGAATTAAATTACAATCAACGAAATAAGTATATGCTTTTATCAACAGAGGACTAAGCTGTACTCTCATTAATTTCTCTGATGTAGCCCCACCAAAGACATATGCAAATCCTCCGCAGATATCCACCTCTGGATGAGACTCCATAAATGAAACCTGTTTCGCAAAACGCTCTGGTAAAGAAACATCATCAGCATCCATACGCAAAATATACTTACCGATCGCTTGAGAAATTCCAAAATTTAAAGTTTTTGGTAACTTTTCATTTTGTTCATTTCTAAACAACCTGATCCGTGGTTCAATTTTTGCATAACTCTGTAATATGTGATAACTACCATCTGTAGAACAGTCATCAACGATGATAAATTCAAAATCACAGTAAGTCTGTTGCAAAATACTTTCAATAGCTTCTGCAACATATTTTTCCGCATTATATACAGGCATCAAAACCGAAATCATTGGCACAGTCATATTTTCATCCAACCATCTGGTAATAAATCGCTGGTATTGATACTTTCATCATTAAACCATATTTTTGGTGCGATAACAATTTTATTTCTATTATTATTTAACCACGCCCCCCACCAACTAAATGAACTATTGGCTATTATGTTATGCTGGCACAAACTCATTAACTGCATATCCCGAAAACTATTTTCTCCAATATTTCCTGTTACATATACAGCATTAATTATATCTAAATTTTGCTTACACCACTCGATGTCGTTGGAAAATATAAAAAATATTGGAGCCTCTATTTTAGATTTCATCAGTTCAATTGCTTGTTGATAATATTTCAGAGTACAAATACCACCATGCAATGGATGATTTACATAGTCACCCATTCTAACGTGTAAAGACACAGAATTAGATTGCATAATTTGCGGCGCACATAATTTATTAACTTTATCTAAGTCAGGGAAATTAAAATCATCACGAATTACATTTGCATGGACTCCAAAGTATTTTTCGCTTTGCCAATACCCATCTAAGTACTTAATTTGAGTGCCAGAAAATTTACCATATCTCGAATTATAATTAAAATCCCTTTGCTCTATATAGTATGGATAGAACTTTAATTTGCGATAAATTTTAGACCAAAGGCTTGATGAAAACACAGATTTTTTTATTTCATCAACCAACATATAATCCGCTTTATTAGTATTAAGACTAAAAACTCTGTCTAACTCAAACCCATTATGCAATTGGTAGTCATCAAATCCTGAAATATCTAACGCAACAA
>JAIEMU010000152.1 GCA_019751895.1 Sphingobacteriaceae bacterium
TGAATGTCACTAGTATAAATAATGACCTTGATCATTATCAACGAAACAATAAACGATAAAGATAATTCCCACATAAAAGCTCCAAAAAATATATTTGTTTAATGGCATTACTGAATGCACTAGTTAAATATACACAATAGTTTTAAAACCAACGATTTAAAATATAGTTTCCAAGTTCAAATGGTAACTTAATTACATAATGTAATAATGGAAATTTATATCTAGTTTTATAGTCCAAGTAAATGAATTCTAACATATCAGAAACCTTTGTGGCAAAGCTCCGATTTGGTAATTCAAAATCCTTAATTTTATTCCATGATTTAACTTTATTTTTGATAGAAATACTCACATCAAGCTTTGCTACATGAGCAAGTATATGTGCAGGAATTTGCATATAAGAATTAAGCAATGTAATGGCGATTAGCACTGAATCAAGATGGCCGGATTGCTTGGCTAAGCTAACAAGCAAATCCCAGTCGATTGGATGAGATTTTGCAATAATAGAACAATCAATAATCCAGCGAATTGTACTAATATTATTAGGCATTATCCCATGTGCCATAGAGTGAAAGAAAGCATAAGTTGGCGATAAAACAAAAAGATTTTTCTCTTTATCTAGCGTAATCAAACTATCTGGATATTGACAAACATCCCAACTAGGATTTTTATGTAAAATGCCCCAATGCACATCAAGTTCAGTTTTATTATAAATAAAAGTTGCTGAATGAGTAGATCCTGTTATCCTGGTTAATTTATATTGCTCTTTGAGCACATAGAGTTTATCGAGTTTCTTTAATAAGGGTTTTATTTGCTCACGTCTAATCAGAATATCAATATCTTCAGTTACCCGAATGGCAGAATCGTCTGCATAATAAAAAGCCGAGGACAATCCTTTCAAAAGAATTATATCGATACCTTGATTATCTTTGGCAAATCTCAATACTTGATCATAAAAATATTGATTGCGCGCCCAAGTATAGCGATAGTAGCTCTTAATAGAATGCAACAAAATATCATCAGTAAAATCTTTAAGATTTTTATAAACCATTGGAAGTAACCTAGATGCGCCAGGATCTAATTTATCATATAAATGCGATAAGGTTGTACCATCTAACTCATTATAATTTAAATCAACTAATCCTAAGCACTCTTTTAATTGCTCCCAATAAGCAATTGCCTGTTTTGGTTCGGTCATTGCTGCCATTAATAGATATTGCTGCACTTGATTTGGAATCATTGATTTCGGTAAAGAATTTAGAATGTCTTGCTTCATAATATACTACTTATTAAAAAAATTTCTTTGGCAAATTAACTCACGCGCCACATCAACTAATCCATCATTATAAGCTCTACCCCTTGTCATATTAGTTTCATGCACCCTACGGTAAGCAAGCACATCCACCAAACACTCTTGACGCAACCCCATTAGGCGCGCTTTTTGAAACCACAACATAGACTCAGCTACTAATGAAGTTCCAAAGTATCCTACATCCATGAATTTAGATTTTTCAATAAATATACCAGCCTGAGTTGCCCCGACTTGTTTATCAGCATACTCTAAATGACCATTTATTTTAGTAAAATTTTGTATATAGCAAAAAGACATTTCAATATCTGAAGTTTGCAAGTGTTCCAACTGTAATTTATTTTTATCTTTATGCCATAAATCGTCATGATCGATAAAAGTAAGATACTCACCTGTTGCCATAGAAATACCTTGATTTAAGGATTTCCACATGCCTTGATTAGTATTTGTTTGTACGATTAGCTCTGGATAATTATTAAGAATATCTGCAGTAGCATCAGTTGAACCATCATTAATGACAATTATTTCATCACTTGAATGCGTCTGAGAAAACACCGACTCAATAGCCTCAGCAAGATACTTCTCACCATTATATACTGCCATAATTGTAGTTATTTTTTTATTCATTTTGCGGCTCTTCTGGATAAAATTGAATCTCGTAGAAACTGTAGCGTACACTTCCGATTATCTGATTGAAAATTTGGGGCTTTAGTACTATTGGTTGCATGACGGCGATAATACAAGACAACATCATTTGAATTAATGCATTTCAACCCTGCATTAACACAGCGTAAAAGAAAATCTGAATCCTCGGCAAAATGTAACTCTTCATTGAACAATCCAACAGTTGCAAAAACTTGTCGCCTAAACAAATGCGCACCTAATAAAATCCCTTGGTGAAAGTCTTTCGCATGATTAAAATAATCATCAGACTCTGAGGTCTCAAATTTACACTTCCACATGCTAACAATATAGTCTAACATTGGATCTTGATTAAATAATTTTAACGAGTCCTCGAGTTTATTGAGCATAAATAAATCATCATGATCTAAAAAAGCGATGTAATCACCACTAGCTAATTTGATCCCAGTATTTCTTGCACTTGAGACTCCGGCGTTTTGTTGATAAACATAGTGAATTTTATCAGCATAAAATTTCAATAAATCAGCCGTGCTATCAGTTGAACCATCATCAACAATAATGACCGAGAGTTTGTCTTTGGGGTAGTCAAGAGCAAGCAAAGACTCGACTGTACCGTGAACGGTCTTTGATTCATTCCAGCACGGCATAATAATAGTTACACTAGGAAAGTGTGTGATCGG
>JAIEMU010000154.1 GCA_019751895.1 Sphingobacteriaceae bacterium
AAATTAGGCGGTTGAAATAAATTAACTTCAATTCCATTTTGCTGATACAAGTCAAATAAAGGTCCATTACTTGGTGCAAATACAAAAATATTTCCAATTTGTTTATTATGTAATCCTATAGTTAGTTCCATCATACTATTGGGAGCACCCTCAAGATTTAAATTATGTGAAAACATCGCAATGGATAATTTTGGTTTATTGCTACTAATGCGAGATGGAGATACTTCAAAATGCTCATTATTTAAGGATAAGTTCTTTGAATAGTAAATATCATTAAATTTTTTATATTTTGTTTTAAAGTTTAATTCTTCTACAGGATTATCGACAAATCCCCTAGTATATCCTTCATAATGATATAAAACAGCATCTGAGCAATAGACATTTCTAAGCCCAGCTAATGTTAACCGATAACCAAAATCTACATCATTATAAGCAACGGCAAAATTTTGTTCATCAAGCCCACCTATTTCTAAATATATAGATTTTTTAATAAGCAGACATGCAGCAGTTACAGCGGAATAATTTCTGGTAACCTTAGCGTATGCTAAATAACCACCATGCCATTCTGGTAACCCTCGAAATGCAGTTCCACACATCCCATGATGATAACCATGAACAATCCCAGCATGCTGAATAGTTTTATTATCAAATAATAATTTAGCTCCAACAGCACCAACACCATCCTTAACTGCCAGTCCCATCATTTGAGTTAACCATTCTGGAGTAATTACCTCAGTATCGTTATTCAGTAACAAAACATAATCTGTATCTGCATGCTTAACTGCTATATTATTAATTCTAGAAAAATTAAACTTTCCATCTATCGATTCAATACGAATTACATCAACTTTATCAAGCTTAGTGATTTGAGAAAAATAGGTTTCTGTGCTACTTTCGTTACTACCATTATCAATAATTAGAATTTTATAATTGGTATATGTAGTTTTATTTAAAATAGAATTAACACATGTTTTCAATAATTCAACCTTATCCTTTGTTGGAATCATTAGCGTAACAGATGGTTCATGCTCAAAATGATAATTTAATGAAAAAATCCCGACATTATTTTTAATTGCCCACTCTGGTTGATATGACGTTGAATTTATTCCTCTTCGCACTACGGCATCTTGCACTGCTTTTTGTCCATTTATCAGGCTATAGTTTTTTTCGCTGCCACCCATAGCTGTAGAACCAGGTACTGCACGCCAATGATACAAAACAAAAGGAATATGGCCAATTTTAGATGTTAACTCGGTAACTCGCAATGCAAAGTCATAATCTTGGGATCCTTCATAACCAACTCTAAAACCGCCTAATTGATTATATAACTCCCGTTTCACAACAAAAGCATGACTAAAATACATATAGTTAAGTAAAAGCTCTGGTGACCAATCTGGTTTAAATTGTGGATCATAACGCCTATCATTTATATCAATTTTATCATCATCAGAATAAACAACTTCATTTCCTGTTTGTAATATATGCAACGCAATACGGGCAAGACAATCAATCGTCAGTAAGTCATCTTGATCAAAAAATAGTATGTAGTCACCTGTTGCTATCTCTACTGCACTATTTGTTGCACGACTGATATGTCCATTTCTATCACGATACACAATTTTGACTCTAGAATCTATTGATATTTTTTCTAGATAATCGTGCACCTCTGAATTTGTACTCGCATCATCGGCAATACATAGCTCCCAATTAGAGTATGTTTGTTTTTGTAATGAATTAATTGCGGCAATGAAAAACTCAAGATCAGGATTATAACAAGGCATGACTACTGATATTTTGGGTTGCTGCTGAAATCTAGCTAACTCATTTGTCAAAAAGTCAGCATCCGTTGCTGTAAATTTATTATTTCTGATCCACGTTTGATATTTATCTTCTGAGGCAGGTAAATTAACACCAGTTTCTATAACATTATGTAAAACAGACAACAAGCGTCCTTCATCTTTCCCATATTGAAGATAGTGTGTAAGTGGTTCAATCCCAGCATGAAACACATCCTGATTAGCTTCAAGGTAAGAAGCAACATTAAACTCTTCAGATGGATTACGCCCTTCCTTCCAACCATATGTAACATAATGAAATAGCGGCTCACACTCAGCAGTCACAACATCTGGATTTTGCGATAAATAAAAATCAACATTAAAGTAAGCAGATGGATTACGTCCCTCTCTCCATCCATATGTAAGATAGTGCTCCAATGGCACAAGCCCTGCTGCCACTACATCTGAATTATGCGCAACATAGTACGTGGCATCAAATAACTCATATTGCTTAATTAAGGATGTTAGAGAAGCTAATGCATCATTTTTTTTCTTTAATCTAAATTTTTTTGCTAATCTTCTCATATTTCTCCATACTCCCCACACATATTATGCATTATATTCCAAACTGCCACAGAGTTAATCTAACTGTTTCAATATAAGAACAACTAATTTTAAATAATTGACCTAACTATTTCTTAATTTGCGCAGAGGCTTTGTTATTTTCCAACTACGACTATTGTACACTCCACACAATTCTGCCTGAGTGGAACTCAATTCTGCCTGAGTGGAACTCAATTCTGCCTGAGTGGAACTCAATTCTGCCTGAGTG
>JAIEMU010000059.1 GCA_019751895.1 Sphingobacteriaceae bacterium
TGCATATTTAGCTCTTAAGAAAAAGTAAATATTACAACATATTGTAACCAAATTGGAAATAAAAATGAAAGGTACTAAGGTTAATGACATTTCTTTGTCTAAATTAAAGCATGGTTGCATTTGTCCATTACCAGCTTTGTAACCTGCTGAAAACTCAGCAGGTTGAATTTCTAACTGTTCCAACATGGTTTTTATGTCTGCCATTACATTACGATGCTCTTTATTACACATCGCAGCAATCTCTAAACTCGACATCGTTAAAGGTTGATTTGCATTAACTGGATTGAGTGTAATTTCTTGGCTAAAATCAGAGTTCATCTGCGGTTGAGTTTGGTGCTGCGGCTTAAATAATGGAATTAGCGTGTTTTTTACAAATTCAAGGATGTGAGAAACATATTTAGTCTTTGGCGCATTAATAATTAGCTCTCCAATTTGAGATATACTAATAAATGATGCTTCACGAGGGGTAAATACAGCACAATTAATGTATTGCTGCACCATCGGCTGCGATAAAACCTCCTGTGCTGAATCCTCGCCATAACCAAGATGTAGAAATATTGGTGCTGCTATAACTAACTGTTTTTCAACATCAACAAAGGTGAAACAGTTAAGAAGATTGGTTAAGGTGTGTTGTTTAGAGGTTGTGGACGGTTTTATCGCCATTGGTAGTTGATTAGTCATGATGATTCTCGTTTAAAAGATTGTTGTTAAATTTTCCTAGTTGTTATGTAGGAAGGCAGGAGTTAACAACACCGAAACGAGACGGCTGGACTTATTTCCCTTGCGGGTATTTTATTCGTCCCTCCCGCCATTGATTCTTGCTATGGTTTAAACCTATTTTTATAATCCCCTGAAAACTCAGGAGATTGTTTAAAACTGTAGCAAGTTTAGGGTGGGTTTAAAACCACCCCTATAGGTGGGTATAGATATAAAAAAAGCCATGTATATCGGTAGCGGCTATCCGCTCGTTTTTGGAGTTGTTAAGTCCGAAGCTTTTCAGCTCTAGCGGTATTCTATCCTAATACATGGCTTTCTGTCAAATTATCTAATTAATTTGGTAAATAAACGTGTAAATCATCGAACGCTTCTTTTGCTTCTCTAAAATCTTGTGAAAACTCTACAGGAAATTGTCTAAAAATCCGCTCCTTCTCAAATGGATCTATCATAACATTATCCCAAAAATATTTGGCATTACTAGATTTTATAAATAACCTAAACACTTCATGCTGAACCTCTAATTTTTGCTCTTCAGTGGCATCTATCCCAAATCCACTAAACATTATAGCTTGTTTAAGTATCCACTTTCCTAGGTCATTAGAAAACAAGCGCTGCATTGCCTCTGAATTGTCAGCTTCATGAATAATTTGTTCATAATCACCAGGCATTAATCGTTTTAAAATCGCATCATTATACGTAGTAAGGCGGTTAATCATAGTATCTAAGTCATCAATCTTAGATGTTATTTTTTTAGCGTCGGATGAGTCTCTTAACTGTTTTAAATATTCTGTAAACATTCCAGCCCATTGTTCTTTCAACCATGAAGCAATATCATCAAATTTATCAAAGGTTTTAGTAAACATCCCAGATGTTCTCCGTGACCGAATATCCTCGATTAACTTAAAAATATTTACATGATTAACATGAGCATATTCAATATCAATGCTTTTGTCTTTATTCTTTTTATAGGTCTCAAACTCAGACATTACCTGACTATCTACAAACACAAAAATTGGGATACTTCTTTCGTAAGCAGCTATGTATTCTTTCATTGTTATTGAGTTTAAATCTAAAGTATGTTTACTGATCACATGTTCAATATTTTCTTCAGATTTAGCACCAAATTTACCACCAATAATTAAAATCAGCATATTTGCAGAATTAATCTCTTGATAACATGAACTTTCCAATGATTTGTTAGGGGTGAATGGAATATCACCATTTTCAAATAACACTGGCTCATAGCCGAATGAGTTTATAAATTGCTCCAGGCTATTACGAATATATTTTAAATCGTAGTACGTCGAACTAACAAAAATTCTAGGTCTAGCCATGTTTATCATCCTAACATTATTAAATTTTCCGTATTTTATCATAATTGTCACACTTTCTTTAAAATAAACCACACATTAATTAACTTTTTTAAACAAACAAACTAATAAAGCAATTGATTATTTATCAATAATTTCTCAATAACGCTATCATTAATCAAGCTGAGATCAACTTTATCTAAGCGAGTTTTACCCGCGCTAATTATTTCATAAGATTGTCTTTTCTTAAGCCCTAACATTCTAGATACCTCATGAATTACGACATCATTATCGCGCCAATTTTTAGCTATTAAGCGGCCAACTCTAAAATCATCTGGGTACGCCAATTCACCCACGTCGTCCATTAAACAAAATAAATTATCAAAGCGGTCTTTAAATCCATAGCGATATTCAAGAATTGTTAACTGCTCAGGATTGCATAAAATGCACCATACCAGTAAAACTGGACAAATTGAAATAAGAATGTAGTGTTGTCAGTTACAATACGGTAATGACGATTTA